>NZ_JBEZLR010000014.1:0-130191 GCF_040652275.1 Streptomyces sp. NPDC048275 | reverse complement strand
AGCCGAGAGTGGGGGAGTCGGCAACCGACGACAACGCCGCAGATCGGCGTGCCAGACCCCGCGTCTCCGGCATGATCCGCCGGACAGGCCCTAGGCCCTGAACTCCGACGTGGTCGTCAACTGGTAGGCCACCGGCCCCGGTTCACGCACCCGCGCCAGACGGTCGAGCATCCGTCGCTTGGCGTGGGCGGCCCGGCGCAGCACCTCCACGCGCCGGTAGCGCAGCAGCTCTGCGGGGTCGGGCCGGACGGCTCCGGCGAGCTCGTAGCCGTACGAGACCAGTCGCTCGCCCAATACGGCCTCGCACAGCCGAATCTGAGCGGGCGTCAGTCGGGTCGCCCAACTGCCCGCCCGTGAGGTGTCCAGGGCGCCGTGGGTGCGCCGATGCCAGGTCTTGCGGGCGGGTACAGCCACCCCGGCGACGCGGTACGGCTCGCGCATCGCGGGGGCGTACTCCTCGCCCAGGAACCCGCACACGCCGCGCAGTTGGGCCTCGGGCTCGCCCACCAGGTCCTCGAAGCGCAGCTCGTGCCAGCTGCCGGCGCCCAGCTCGCGTGCGTATGTGCGGGTGGTGTCCATGACCTGCGCCCAGGTGGCCACGGCCTCGTGGAAGCCGCGGTGCCACCAGGGCATCCCCAGCAGCGAGGCGACGCAGTCCCGCCCGTCCCGGACGAGGTGGATGAACTGCGCGTCGGGGAACAGCCGCAGTATCTCCGCCACATGCAGGGCGTACGCGGGCCGCTTGTCGCCCCAGCGCGCCTTCCCGTGCTCCTCGGCGTAGGCCCGCAGGGCGATCCCCAGCGCCGATCCGAGGGTGGGCGGCCCGTCGGTGATCCGCTCGGCCACGCGCCCGGCGTCCACTCCGAGCTCGTGGAAGCGCGTCTCCTTCCGGCCGGTGATCCACTGCGCGAGTCCGGCCCGGTTGCCGCGCTCGGCCATATCCCCGAAACCCAGCCGGCCCTCGTAGGCGGGCAGCACGAAGCGCGTTTCGGGCGGCAGGGCGATTCGCGGATGCGCGTGCAACATCAGCTGCAGCAGGGTGGTTCCGGAGCGGGGACAGCCGAGCACGAAGACAGGCCGGGCAGAGGGGACAGCCGCTACGGAGAACGGCGCGGCGTGCGGGGAGGAAGACACGGCTCGTACGGAGAAAGGCACGGATTCACGCTGTCGTGCGCGGATGAGCCCGGACTTGGATCCCACTGAGAATGACGTGTGAACCGCAAGACACCGCAAAAGCCTCTCCACGCGCCGCGCGAGCCGCGAATTCGCCGGGATCACTGGGGGAAACGGCGCTCGAAGGTCACTTGTTCCACTACTGTTTCACCAGTCGCGCACCCGGTCTCCTCGGCTACCGCCGCTCAACCGTGTGCCTGCGCATCCCCCCCTCTTGTGCTGAGACCAGTAGACGAATCCGCGTGCGCCATGGGCGACGCTGGAGGAACGCGCATGCCAGAAATACCACCCGAGTCCGAGCCCGAGTCCGGACCGGGGCCCGACCCGTCCGCCTCCTCCCCGGAGGGCTCCGACGCCTCATCGACGTCAGAGGGTCCGGCCGCCTCCCCGGAGGAACCGGCCTGGCGCCCCACCCCCCACGGCGTTCCCTATCCGGCGGAACTGCCCCCCTTCGTGGAACAGCCCCCGGTGCCCTGGGAGTCCGGTGAGCTCCCGGACGAGGGGCGGCTGCCCGGGACCCGGCGGCTGTGGCTGGCCGGCGCGCTCGCCGTGACCGTGCTCATCGCCACCGCCACCGCAGTCGCCGTACTGGACAGCAATGCTGACGACTCGTCAGAGAACCGGGCGAACCGGACAGCCTCCGACACGGGCGCCCCGCTCCTGCCCGGTTTCACCGCCTCGGGCACGGCCATCGCCCCGGCCGGCAAGACCGCCTTGGCCTCCCCACGGCAAACCGCCTCCGCCTCCGCCTCGGCCTCCGCGTCCGCCTCGAAGAGTTCCGCCTCGCCCAAACCGTCGGAGCAGGGGGACGACGCCGAGCCCGTCCCCGGGCCGTCGAAGACCTCCTCGCCGAGCAAGTCCCCCACGGCCAAGCCCGCCCCCTCGCGGAACTCGATCCAGGCGGTCAACTACCCCGACCGTTACTGGCATGTGAGCGACGGCTTCGTCCGGCTCGACCCGGTGGGGTCGAGCAGCTCGGCCTCGACCAAGCAGGACGCGAGCTTCAAGCTGGTCAAGGGGTTGGCGATGTCCTCCTGCTACTCCTTCACCACGGCCGACGGCGCCTATCTCCGCCACCGCAACTTCTCTCTGCGCGCGGACCGCGACGACGGCTCCGACCTGTTCGAGAAGGACGCCACCTTCTGCCCCCGGACTTCGTCGTACGCCGGCGCGGTCAAGCTGGAGTCGGTCAACTACCCGGGCCGCTTCCTGCGCCACCGCAACTTCCAGCTCCGCCTGGAGGGGTACGACCACGGCCGGAGCTACGGGGCCGACTCGGCGTTCCGTGTGGTGAAGGGCTGGAGCTGAGCCCGCGGACGAGAAAAGACTGTGGCCCCCGGCGCGTTGCCGGGGGCCACAGTCCTGTACGAGAGGGGGTCTCAGACGTTGAACCCGAGCGCCCTGAGCTGCTCGCGCCCGTCATCCGTGATCTTGTCCGGGCCCCACGGCGGCATCCAGACCCAGTTGATGCGCAGCTCGTTGACGATGCCGTCCGTGGCGGACTTGGCCTGGTCCTCGATGACGTCGGTGAGCGGGCAGGCCGCGGACGTCAGGGTCATGTCGATCGTCGCGATGTTCGCGTCGTCGATGTGGATCCCGTAGATCAGGCCGAGGTTGACGACGTCGATGCCCAGCTCGGGGTCGACGACGTCGTACAGCGCCTCGCGGACTTCCTCTTCGGAGGCCGGCTTCGTCGTCAAGCCCTCTCCCGATGTCACAGTGTTCTCGCTCATGCCGTCTTCCTCTCGGCGCCCTCACCCAGAACCTGGGCAGTCGCGTCCTTCCACGCCATCCAGCTCAGGAGAGCGCACTTCACCCGGGCCGGGTACTTGGAGACACCGGCGAACGCGACCGCGTCCTCCAGCACCTCCTCCATCGCGTCGTCGGGCTCGATCCGGCCCTTGGACTGCATCAGCTCCAGGAAGGTCTCCTGGATCTTCTGCGCCTCGGACACGTCCTTGCCGACGAGGAGTTCGTTCAGCACGGAGGCCGAGGCCTGGCTGATCGAGCAGCCCTGGCCCTCGTACGAGATGTCCGCGATCTGCTCGCCGTCGTACTTCACGCGCAGCGTGATCTCGTCGCCGCACGTCGGGTTGACGTGGTGCACCTCGGCATCGCCATCCCGCAAGCCCCGCCCGTGCGGGTGCTTGTAGTGGTCCAGGATGACTTCCTGGTACATCGAATCAAGCTTCACGTCTCAGCCAGCCCCTCAGCCGAAGAAGTTCCGGACGTGCTCCAGGCCGTCGATCAGCGCGTCGATCTCGGTCGGCGTGGAGTACAGATAGAAAGACGCTCGCGTGGTCGCAGGAATTCCGTAGCGCAGGCAGACCGGGCGGGCGCAGTGGTGGCCGACCCGGACCGCGATGCCCTGCTCGTCGAGGACCTGGCCCACGTCGTGCGGGTGGATGTCACCCAGCGTGAACGAGATCGCGGCGCCTCGGTCCTCGGCCGTGGTCGGGCCGATGATCCGGAGGTCGGGGACCTCCGTGAGCCGCTTCACCGCGTAGTCGGTGAGCGCGTGCTCGTGGGCGAGGATCTTGTCCATGCCGATCGAGTTCAGATAGTCGATCGCCGCGCCCAGACCGACCGCCTGCGCGATCGGGGGCGTGCCCGCCTCGAATTTGTGCGGCGCCGGAGCGTACGTCGACGAGTGCATCGACACGGTCTCGATCATCTCGCCGCCGCCGAGGAACGGCGGGAGGTCCTCCAGGAGCTCCTGCCGGCCCCAGAGGACGCCGATGCCCGTCGGGCCGCACATCTTGTGGCCGGTGAAGGCCACGAAGTCGGCCTGGAGGGCCTGGACGTCCAGCGGCATGTGCGGAGCGGCCTGGGAGGCGTCGATGCAGACCAGCGCGCCGACCTCCTGGGCGCGGCGCACTATCGCCTCGACCGGGTTCACGGTGCCCAGGATGTTCGACACCAGCACAAAGGAGACGATCTTCGTCTTCTCGGTGATGATCTCGTTGATGTTCGACAGGTCGAGACGGCCGTCGTCGGTGAGGCCGAACCACTTCAGCTTCGCGCCCGTGCGCTGCGCCAGCAGCTGCCACGGCACGATGTTGGAGTGATGCTCCATCTCGGTGATGACGATCTCGGTCTCGTGGTCGACCCGGTAGGGCTCGTCGGCCCAGCCGAGCATGTTGGCCACGAGGTTGAGCGACTCCGAGGCGTTCTTGGTGAAGATCACCTCGTCGCGGCTCGGCGCGTTGATGAACGCGGCGACCTTGTCGCGCGCGCCCTCGTACAGCGCCGTGGCCTCCTCGGCGAGCACATGCACACCGCGGTGGACGTTGGCGTTGTACCGCTCGTAGTACTCGTTGAGGGCGTCCAGTACCTGGCGCGGCTTCTGCGAGGTCGCCGCGTTGTCCAGGTACACAAGCTTCTTACCGTCGTGGACCTGACGGTCCAGGATGGGGAAGTCCTTGCGGATCGCCTCGGTGTCGAGGAGGCCCGGCAGCTGTGTCACGCGGATGCGCCACCCTTCGTGTAAGCCTCGTAGCCCTCGTTCTCCAGCTTGTCGGCGAGCTCGGCGCCGCCGGACTCCACGATCCGGCCGGCGGAGAAGACGTGGACGAAGTCGGGCTTGATGTAGCGCAGGATGCGCGTGTAGTGAGTGATCAGCATGGTGCCGACCTCGCCGGACTCGCGGACGCGGTTGACGCCCTCGGAGACGATGCGCAGGGCGTCGACGTCCAGGCCGGAGTCGGTCTCGTCGAGGATCGCGACCTTCGGCTTGAGCAGCTCCAGCTGAAGGATCTCGTGGCGCTTCTTCTCACCGCCGGAGAAGCCCTCGTTCACATTGCGCTCGGCGAAGGACGGGTCCATGTTGAGGCGCTCCATGGCCTCCTTGACCTCCTTCACCCAGGTGCGCAGCTTGGGGGCCTCGCCGCGGATGGCAGTGGCGGACGTGCGCAGGAAGTTGGAGACCGAGACGCCGGGGACCTCGACGGGGTACTGCATGGCCAGGAACAGGCCCGCGCGGGCGCGCTCGTCGACGGACATCTCCAGGACGTCCTCACCGTCGAGGGTGACGGTGCCGCCGGTGATCGTGTACTTCGGGTGGCCCGCGAGCGAGTAGGCGAGGGTGGACTTGCCGGAGCCGTTGGGGCCCATGATGGCGTGCGTCTCGCCCTGCTTCACGGTCAGGTCGACGCCCTTGAGGATCTCCTTCGTGGCGTTGTCGGCCTCGACGGTGACGTGCAGGTCGTGGATTTCAAGCGTTGCCATGGGTTCCTCAGGACTCCTGGGTGAGGGAGACGAGCACGTCGTCCCCTTCGATCTTTACGGGGTATACGGGGACGGGGCGCGTCGCGGGAAGGCCGGACGGCTTGCCGGTGCGGAGGTCGAACGCGGAGCCGTGCAGCCAGCACTCGATCTGGCAGTCCTCCACCTCGCCCTCGGAGAGCGAGACGTTCGCGTGCGAGCAGATGTCGTTGATCGCGAACACCTCCCCCTCGGTCTTCACGACCGAGACCGGCGTGCCGTCGAGTTCCACCCGCTTCGGGGTGTCCTCCTCCAGCTCACTCAGCCCACAGGCGCGTACGAAAGCGGGCATCAGACCGACGCCCCCAGCTCCTCGTCGATCTTCACGAGGAGGCGCTCTTCGATGTCGTCGACGCCGATCTGCTGGACCAGCTCGGCGAAGAAGCCGCGGACCACCAGACGGCGGGCCTCGTCGGCGGGGATGCCGCGGGCCATCAGGTAGAAGAGCTGCTCGTCGTCGAAGCGGCCGGTGGCGGAAGCGTGACCGGCGCCGACGATCTCGCCGGTCTCGATCTCCAGGTTCGGGACCGAGTCGACCCGCGCGCCGTCCGTCAGGACGAGGTTGCGGTTCATCTCGTACGTGTCCGTGCCCTCGGCCTTGGCCTCGATGAGGACGTCGCCGATCCACACCGCGTGGGCGCCGTCGCCCTGGAGTGCGCCCTTGTAGGCGACGTTCGACTTGCAGTGCGGGGTGTTGTGGTCGACGAGGAGGCGGTGCTCCTGGTGCTGACCGGCGTCCGTGAAGTACAGGCCGAAGAGCTCGACCTCGCCGCCGGTGCCGGCGTAGGCGACGCGCGGGTGGAGGCGTACCAGGTCGCCGCCGAAGGTGACCACGAACGACTTGAAGGTGGCGTCCCGGCCGATGAGGGCGTTGTGCTGGCCCACGTGGACGGCCTTGTCGTCCCAGTCCTGGACGGAGACGACGGTGAGCTTGGCGCCGTCGCCCAGGATGTAGTCGACGTTGGCGGCAAGGACCGCGTCACCGGTGTGGTCGATGACGACGACGGCCTCGGCGAAGGCTCCCAGCTCGATGACCTGGTGGCCGTAGGCGACCCCGCCCTCGCCGTGCACGGCGATGCGGATCGGCTCGGTGAGGACCGTCTCCTTGGGGACGGTGACGACACCGGCCTTCTCGAACGACGAGTACGCCTGGGCGGCGATGCGGTCCACCGGAGTGCCGGCCTTGCCGAGCCGGGCGTCGTCACGGCCGACTGTCTCGACCGTGACGCCCTCGGGTGCCTCGATGCCGACCTTCACGCCGTCGCCGGTCGCGACCGCGGTGCCGTCGTGCAGCCCGCGCAGCCGCTCCAGCGGGGTGAATCGCCACTCCTCCTCGCGGCCGTGGGGGACCGGGAAGTCCGCCACGTCGAAGGACGGGGGCGCACTCATGCGCGTGGCGACGGTCGACTCCGCGGCCACCGCGATCTGGCCGGCGGTGGTGGACCCCACCGGGATGTTCTGAGCCTCAGCCATGGCTGTCGGTCTGCTCGCTTTCTTACGTCAGAAATTCGCTGGCTGTATCCGGAAGGCAGGTCTTAACCGACCGCGCCCTCCATCTGCAGCTCGATCAGCCGGTTGAGCTCGAGGGCGTACTCCATGGGCAGTTCCTTGGCGATCGGCTCGACGAAGCCGCGCACGATCATCGCCATCGCCTCGAACTCGGTCAGACCACGGCTCATCAGGTAGAAGAGCTGGTCGTCGCTGACCTTGGAGACGGTCGCCTCATGACCCATGGACACGTCGTCCTCGCGGACGTCCACATAGGGGTACGTGTCGGAGCGGGAGATGGTGTCGACCAGCAGCGCGTCGCACAGCACGTTCGACTTCGAGCCGTGGGCGCCCTCGCCGATCTCGACGAGACCGCGGTACGACGTACGACCGCCACCACGCGCCACGGACTTCGACACGATGTTGGAGGAGGTGTTCGGCGCCATGTGGACCATCTTGGAGCCGGCGTCCTGGTGCTGCCCCTCCCCCGCGAAGGCGATGGAGAGGGTCTCGCCCTTGGCGTGCTCGCCCATCAGGTAGACGGCCGGGTACTTCATGGTGACCTTGGAGCCGATGTTGCCGTCGATCCACTCCATGGTCGCGCCCTCGTATGCCACTGCGCGCTTGGTGACCAGGTTGTAGACGTTGTTCGACCAGTTCTGGATGGTCGTGTAGCGGCAGCGGGCGCCCTTCTTCACGATGATCTCGACCACCGCGGAGTGCAGGGAGTCCGACTTGTAGATCGGGGCCGTACAACCCTCGACGTAGTGGACGTAGGCGTCTTCGTCGACGATGATCAGCGTCCGCTCGAACTGGCCCATGTTCTCCGTGTTGATACGGAAGTAGGCCTGGAGCGGGATCTCGACGTGCACGCCCTTCGGCACGTAGATGAAGGAGCCACCGGACCACACGGCGGTGTTCAGCGACGCGAACTTGTTGTCGCCGACCGGGATGACGGTGCCGAAGTACTCCTTGAAGAGCTCCGGGTGCTCCTTCAGGGCGGTGTCGGTGTCCAGGAAGATGACGCCCTGCTCCTCCAGGTCCTCGCGGATCTGGTGGTAGACGACCTCGGACTCGTACTGGGCCGCGACACCGGCGACGAGGCGCTGCTTCTCCGCCTCCGGGATGCCGAGCTTGTCGTACGTGTTCTTGATGTCCTCGGGCAGGTCCTCCCAGGACTCCGCCTGCTTCTCCGTGGAGCGCACGAAGTACTTGATGTTGTCGAAGTCGATGCCGGAGAGGTCGGAGCCCCAGTTCGGCATGGGCTTCTTCTCGAACAGGCGCAGGCCCTTGAGCCGGAGCTTGGTCATCCACTCCGGCTCGTTCTTCTTCGTGGAGATGTCGCGGACGACGTCCTCGTTGATGCCACGCTTGGCAGAGGCACCGGCCACGTCGGAGTCGGCCCAGCCGTATTCGTACGTGCCCAGACCCTCGAGCTCGGGGTGGGCAGTCTCCTCGATGGGGAGCGTCATGCGGGGTTCCTCCCGGCGGTGCTTGCAGATGCGTTATCGATAGTTGCGTTATCGACGGTCTTGGAAATCTTGGGGATAAAGGTGGTGCATACGCCGTCGCCGTGGGCGATGGTGGCCAGCCGCTGCACATGCGTGCCGAGCAACTGGGAGAAAAACTCTGTCTCCGCCTCGCACAGCTGCGGGAACTTCTCGGCGACATGGGCGACCGGGCAGTGGTGCTGGCAGAGCTGCTCGCCGACCGGTGCGCTGCGCGCCGTAGCAGCGTACCCGTCCGCGCTCAAGGCCTTGGCCAGGGCTTCGGTGCGCTTCTCGGGGGCGACGGCCTCCATCGCCTTGCGGTATGCCTGGCCCTGGGCGGCGATCCTGGCACGGGCGAAGGCGACGACGGCCTCGTCCCCGCCCGCTCGGTCCGCGATCCAGCGCAGGGCGTCCGCGGCGAGCGTGTCGTAGGACTGGTCGAAGGCGTCCCGGCCGCAGTCGGTCAGGGCGAACACCTTGGCGGGGCGGCCACGCGTCCGCGCGCCGTAGACCCGCTGCTCGCGTGCTGCCACGACATCGTCGGCGACGAGCGCGTCGAGGTGACGGCGGACGGCGGCCTGAGTGAGGCCGAGGCGCCCGGCGAGCTCGGCGACCGTCGACGGGCCGTGGTCCAGGATGGACCGCGCGACCCGGTTGCGCGTCGAGCGCTCTCCGGTCGCGAGCTCCTCCTGCGGGGCCCCCGTGGGGGTCTCCCGAGCCTCGCCAGCGTTTTTCACAACGCCATTGTTGCGTAATTCCTCAGAGCCTGACAAGCCGCGTCCTGATGGGTGGACGGTGCCGTGCATCACTTAGGTATACCTAAGATGACCTGCGGAAACGATCTTTGATCGATCAATCGGGTAGCGTCCCGCGAGGCTGTCCGGGAGACTCCCGAACCATGTCGACACCCCCTCCCACCGGCCCACTCGTCACCCGGGACACCCTCGCGGCACAGCTTCTCTCGATGGGCGTCCAGCCCGGCGAAACGCTTCTCGCACACTCCTCCCTCAGTTCCCTCGGCTGGGTCAACGGCGGTGCGGTCGCCGTCGTCCAGGGACTGCTCGACGCGCTCGGCCCCGACGGCACGCTGGTGGTCCCCACCCAGTCCGGAGACCTCTCCGATCCGGCACTGTGGGCCAATCCCCCGGTACCCGAGGAGTGGTGGTCCACCATCCGGGCGACCATGCCCGCGTACGACCCGCTTCTCACGCCCACCCGCGGCGTCGGCGTGATCCCGGAGACCGTCCGCGGCTGGCCCGGCGCCCTGCGCAGCGCGCACCCGCAGACCTCGTTCGCTGCCGTCGGCCCGCGCGCGGCGGAGATCGTCGAGGGCCACGCGCCCGACTGCCGGCTCGGTGAGCGAAGCCCGCTGGCCCGCCTGGAGACCATCGGCGCCCGGGTCCTGCTGCTCGGCGCCGGTTACGACACCTGCACCAGCTTCCATCTCGCCGAGTACCGCATACCGTCGCCGCGCGTCGAGGTGGGACGGCCGGCCGCCGCGGGCGGCTGGGAGGTGGTCACGGAGGTCTCCATCGACGCCGACCGCTTCGACGAGCTGGGCTCCGACTTCGAGCGGGACCGTGCGGTCGTACGGGGCCGGGTGGGCGCGGCCGACGTACGCCTGTTCCCGGTGGCGGACGCGGTGGCCTACGCCGAGCGCTGGCTGGCACTGCACCGGCCACGTGATCACTACGTGGATGCGGCCCCCGGCGCCTCTCGGCCCCGGCGACGTCCTTAGACTTGCGCCTCATGCGAAGCGAGCCCGTGGTCCAGGTCCAGGCCCTGGTGAAGCGGTACGGAACGAAGACCGCGGTGGACGGCCTCGACCTGGAGGCCAAGGCGGGCATCACCGCCGTACTCGGCCCCAATGGCGCGGGCAAGACGACCACGATCGAGACCTGCGAGGGGTACCGGAAGCCGGACTCCGGCACGGTGCGCGTCCTGGGCCTCGACCCGGTGAAAGACGCCTCCACTCTGTACTCCCGGATAGGTGTGATGCTCCAGTCCGGCGGCGTCTACTCGGGCAGTCGCGCCGACGAGATGCTCCGGCACGTGGCCAAACTCCACGCCCACCCGCTGGACGTGGACGCGCTCATCGAGCGGCTCGGCCTCGACAGCTGCGGCCGGACGACCTACCGACGTCTGTCGGGCGGCCAGCAGCAGCGCCTCGCGCTGGCCATGGCCGTGGTCGGCCGCCCCGAGCTGGTCTTCCTCGACGAGCCGACCGCCGGCCTCGACCCGCAGGCCCGCCGTGCCACCTGGGACCTCGTCCGTGATCTGCGCGCCGACGGCGTCTCCGTCATCCTCACCACGCACTACATGGACGAGGCCGAACAGCTCGCCGACGACGTCGCGATCATCGACGCCGGCAAGGTCATCGCGCAGGGCTCGCCCGAGGAGCTGTGCCGCGGCGGCGCCGAGAACACACTGCGCTTCACCGGCCGTCCCGGGCTCGACGTGGCGTCCCTGCTGAAGGCCCTCCCGGCCGACTGCACGGCGGCCGAGCTCACGCCCGGCTCCTACCGGGTGGGCGGCAAGGTCGACCCGCAACTGCTGGCGACGGTCACCTCCTGGTGCGCACAGCACGGGGTGATGCCGGAGAAGATCTCCGTCGAGCGGCACACTCTTGAAGACGTCTTTTTGGAGCTGACCGGCAAGGAGCTGCGTTCGTGACCACCGCCGGTACATACACGCCGAAGGCGGGGGCGGCCCCCCTCCCCCGCATGATCGGCGCGCAGGCCGCCCTCGAGACGAAGATGCTGCTGCGCAACGGCGAGCAACTGCTGCTGACGGTCGTGATCCCGACCCTCCTGCTGGTCCTGTTCAGCTCGGTCGACATCGTCGACACGGGCGACGGCAAGGCCGTCGACTTCCTGACCCCCGGTGTCCTCGCGCTCGCCGTGATGTCGACCGCGTTCACCGGCCAGGCCATCGCGACGGGCTTCGAGCGGCGCTACGGGGTCCTGAAGCGACTCGCCGCGTCCCCGCTCCCACGCTGGGGCCTGATGACCGCGAAAACGGCGTCCGTGCTGGTCACGGAGATCCTCCAGGTGCTCCTGCTGACCGTCATCGCCTACGCCCTGGGCTGGTCACCGCAGGGCAACCCGCTGGCGGTACTGCTCCTGCTGGTCCTCGGCACGGCCGCCTTCTCGGGTCTCGGCCTGCTGATGGCCGGCACGCTGAAGGCGGAGGCCACGCTGGCCGCCGCCAACCTGGTCTTCCTGCTGCTCCTCGTCGGCGGCGGCGTGATCGTCCCGATGGACAAGTTCCCGTCGGGTGCCCAGGACGTGCTCGGTCTGTTGCCGATCTCTGCGCTCTCGGACGGGCTGCGGGACGTGCTCCAGCACGGGGCGGGCATGCCATGGGGCGACCTCGGGATCCTCGCGGTGTGGGCGGTCGTGGGGCTCGGGGCCGCGGCACGATTCTTCCGCTGGGAGTAGAGAGCCTCCGCCCGGGAACCCCCCTCGTGAAAGCGTGCACAAGCGGCCGCCTACGATGGGACGCGTGCCAAACGTGACCCGAGCCGACGCCGTAGCCTTCGTGCGCAACCCGCTCGCCTTCATCGCCGAACGCTGGACCCCGACACCCCGGACCGTGCGGCGTGCGGCTCTCGCCGCGCTCGTCATGGCGGTGGTCATCGTGGTCACCGGCGGCGCCGTCCGGCTGACCGGGTCGGGCCTCGGCTGTCCGACCTGGCCCAAGTGCACCGACGACTCGCTCACCACCACGAGCGCGATGGGCTTCCACGGAGTCATCGAGTTCGGCAACCGCATGCT
This sequence comes from Streptomyces sp. NPDC048275, assembly GCF_040652275.1. NCBI lineage: Bacteria > Bacillati > Actinomycetota > Actinomycetes > Kitasatosporales > Streptomycetaceae > Streptomyces > Streptomyces sp. NPDC048275. Next base: position 118,001 of record NZ_JBEZLR010000014.1, on the reverse strand, counting down.
GACCTATGTGCTGTGCGCCGCGGTCGGCTGGGCGATCATCGCCGCGCGCTCGCAGAAGCCGTGGCGGCAGGGCCTGACCCGGCTGGGCTGGGCGCAGTTCTGGATCGTCATGAGCAACGCGGTGCTCGGCGGCATCGTCGTGCTGGTGGGCCTCAACCCGTATACGGTCGCGGCCCACTTCCTCCTCTCCACCGCGCTGATCGCCGTTGCCGCGGTGATGTGGCAGCGCACCCGCGAAGGCGACGCCGCGCCGCGTCCCCTCGTCGGCAAGCCGGTACGGCAGATGGTGTGGATCCTGGTCGCCGTGACCGTCCTGCTGATCGCGGTCGGCACGGTCGTCACCGGCGCGGGCCCGCACGCCGGCGACTCCAGCGAAGTCGAACGCATCCCGCTGAACTGGGAGAACGTCACCAAGCTGCACGCCGTGCTGGCCTGGATCGTGGTCACGCTGACCTTCGCCCTGTGGTTCGTCCTCAAGGCGGTCGACGCCCCCAAGGGCCCACTGGACCGCACCCGCGACCTCTTCCTGATCCTCCTCGGCCAGGGCGTCATCGGCTACGCCCAGTACTTCACGGACCTCCCCGAGGTCCTGGTCGGCCTCCACATGTTCGGCTCCTGCGTGGTGTGGATCGGCGTCCTGCGCGTCCTGCTGTCGCTGCGCGAGCGGCCGGAGGCCATGGCGGACCTGCCCGCCGCCGCGACGGAATCGACGCTCACGCGCGCGTGAGTGGTTCGTACGTGGTCACGAGGTCGTCGATCGCGGGGCCGAGGTAGTTTCGCGTCAACTCCCTCCGGCGCGCCGTCCACTCCTTGGTGGGCGGCGCGGGGTCCTCGTACCGCCGTCGCCTGATGTCGTCGACCACCTCGACCGGGGCACCCAGTTCGGGGAGCAGTTCGAGTGCCTCCCGTTTGGAGATCAGCCGCCCGTCCCGCAGGGTCGTGCCCGCCCTCGCGAAGGTGAGCATGCCGAGGTCGACCCAGACGTCCAGATTCCAGAGCCGCGCCTCGCGTAACGCGTCCCGCCAGAACTCCTTCTGGTCCCGTACGACGAAGGCGTTGAGCTCACGGTCCGAAGTGGGCGGCAGCAAACCCTCCGGCGGCCTGCCGTGCAGGACCAAGCCGAAGGCGTGCAGTTCGCGGCGGGTGACGGGAGTGACCGGACGCTTCAGCGCATGGTTGTGGGCCCAGGTGGGATATGACCTGTCCGCGCCGGCCATGGTGTCGGGCGTCAGGTAACTGCAGTGCAGCTTCTCGGCGAGCGGTTCGTCGGCGCGTAGCCGTCGGTGCAGCCGGACAGTCCTGCGCAGCGTGCCCAGCGGGATGGGGCTCTCCAGGACGGCGATCAGGTCGAGATCGCTGTGCCCCTCCTGATAGTCGCCCCCCGCGAGCGAACCGTGCGCCCAGACGGCGACCGGGTGGAGGGCACGCAGATCGGCGAGGAACCGGTCCAGTAGGCGCGCAGTGGCGCCATCGGCCATGGGATCAGGTGCGGTCATGGGATCGGAGTCTGGCGTGCTCACTCCACCCCGTACACCCGCCGCGCGTTTCCCGCCGCGATCAGCCCCGCCACCCGCTGCGCGTCCGCCAGCGACCAGGCGCCCTCGGCGACCCAGGTGCCCAGCACCCGGGCGAGGGCCTCGCGGAAGAGGCGTGCGCCGACCACATGGAGTTCGGGCAGACCGTGGGCCCCGCTGGAGAAGAGCAGTTTGCCGAAGGGGGCCAGTTCCAGCATCTCGGAGAGGACGGCCGCCGCCCGCGCCCCCGTACGCACCAGTGCGGCGCCCAGATCGGCGTACACATGCGGGAAGACCCCGGCGAGGTGGGCCGTGTGACGGTGGTATGGGTAGCCGTGCAGCAGGACGAGGTCGGTGCCGAGACCGGCCGTGGCGCGGGCGAAGTCGGTGAGCAGGACCGGGTCGGTGCGGTCGATGCGCAGACCGGGTTCGCCCAGGCCCGCGTGGAGTTGGAGGGGCAGGCCCGAGGCCACGGCGATCCACAGCAGATGGCGCAGGAGGACGGGATCGCTGAGCGCCCCGCCCACCCGGCGGCCGGCGAGCCAGCGCCCCGCCGCGCCCCGTACCTCCCCCGGTCCGGGTGGCTCGGGCGCGAGCGCCAGGCCGTGTCGTCCGCCCGCGATGGACGTGAAGGCGACGGCGTTCGCGGCGGCTCCGTGGATGGACTCGGCGAGATTGGCGAGAAAGGACTCGACGGTGCCGGAGGTGTCCGCGACCTGTTCGGCCAGCAGTTCGAGGCGGATGATCTCGTGCGCGTGGGCGGCGCCCGTGGAGGCCATCTCGCTCGGCCCGGTCAGATCGCCGGGCAGCCCGGCGTCGACCAGATACGTGGTGATGCCGCTGCCGCGCAGCAGCCTGCGGCCCGACTCCAGGACGCCGAGTTCACGGCGCCGGGCCAGGTAGCGGGCCGGCGGGCAGTGCGGTTCCAGCCCGAGCAGGGGCGGGCACCAGCGACGTACCGCGAAGCCGGTCTGGGTGTCGAAGAGGGTCGTGCCCGCGGCGGGTGGGCCCTCGGTCCTGGCGAGGTGGGCCTCGAAGGTGCCGAGGCCCAGCTCCGTCCGCAGTACACCGTGGCAGTACTGGTCCACGAGGGACGGCATTTCGATCATCCGGACTCCCCGCGACTGGACCGTGCTTTCTCAGTCCTAACGGGTGAACCGGGCGTCGGGTGTTGGTTGCCCACACCCCGTGCGAACGGCCGACGGTTGTCGGCCGCCCCGCGGTACTCGGTCTCAGCCGTTGCCGGGTCCGCCGACCTGGATCCCGGCCATCCGCGTCCACTCGTACGGGCCGGTCTTCACCTTGGCGGCGAACTCCCCGTCGAACGCTTCATGAACAGTGATCCCGGCCTTCTTCACAGCCTGCTCGGCGATGGCGTAGGTGGGTGCCACCAGGTCGCCCCAGCCGCCGTCCGCGCCGACGAGCACCACACGGGCGCCCATCTGCCCGATGTACTCCAGGTGCCCCTCGGCGCCGCCGTGCTCCTTGGTGAAGGCGCCGATCCGCTGGGCGAGTTTGGCCGCCTTGCGCTCGGCCTTGGCGTCCTGGGCGGAGCCGGTGGTCTCGTCAACCTGCTGGGTGTCTGCCATGACCAGGATGCTACCGACGGGTAGACCAAACGGCGACGGGCGGGGTGCGTGGCTTTGACCACGCACCCCGCCCGTTCTCTGTCCAGGTCGCACGAACGGCCGTACGAACGGCCGTACTAACGCAGGAAGGGATCCACCGCGACAGCCACGAACAGAATCGAAACGTAGGTGATCGACCAGTGGAACAGCCGCATCTCCTTCAGCTTCCCACCCGTCACCTCGGCCTTGGCACGGTTCTGCAACCCGTGCGCCTCCCACAGCCAGAAGCCACCCGCGGCGAGCGCGACGGCCGTGTAGAACCAGCCCGTGTAGCCCAGCGGGGTGAGAAGCAGTGAGACCACGACCATCACCCAGCTGTAGATGACGATCTGGCGGGCGACGACCTTGTTGGAGGCGACGACCGGCAGCATCGGCACGCCCACGCGCGCGTAGTCGTCCCTCACCTTCATGGACAGCGGCCAGTAGTGCGGCGGCGTCCAGAAGAACATGACGAGGAAGAGGATGACCGGCGCCCACGACAGGGAGTTCGTGACGGACGACCAGCCGATGAGCACCGGGAGACAGCCCGCGATGCCGCCCCACACGATGTTCTGCGACGTGCGGCGCTTGAGGATCATCGTGTAGACGACGACGTAGAAAAGGAGCGCTCCGAGCGACAGCCACGCCGACAGCCAGTTGACCGTCAGGCCGAACAGCAGCGTCGAGACGACCGCCAGGGAGATACCGAAGGCCAGGCACTCGCGCGGACTGACCATGCCGGTGACCAGCGGGCGCTGCGAGGTCCGCTCCATGAGGGCGTCGATGTCACGGTCGATGTACATGTTGAGGGCGTTGGCGCCGCCCGCCGACAGATAGCCGCCGAGGCAGGTGAGCAGGACCAGCTTCAGGTCGGGCACACCCTGCTCGGCCAGAAACATCACCGGAACGGTGGTGATCAGCAGCAGCTCGATGATTCGTGGCTTGGTCAGCGCCACGAATGCCTTGACACGGGCCCCGAACGGCCGGTGGCTTGGGCTGCTGCTCGTCCCGAGCACCCCCGCTGGACGGGATTCGACGGCCGTCACGCACACCCCTGACAGAGACATCCCAGCAAGCCCCCGGTGTGAACTCCCGGTAAAGGCTCGCGCGTACCACGCCACTGTAGACGTTGCCCAGACCTCGACCTTCGCGGGGGTGGGGTCGTGTTGACGGTGGTCGCAACAGGGGTGCCGAGAGGCGCGCACAACGGGCGCACTGAAGCTCGATTGAGCACTCTTACGAGCGGCTCCGTATTCAGTTGCCGAACACGGATCGGACCAGCCAAGAGGCGGATCCCGGAGACTCCCGGCAGTCTGGAATGACTCGAAAAAACGCACGTACTTACGGGGGTAGGCTCGACAACGGCCGGTGGGCGCCCGAGTGCACCGGCACTGACATGTGGAACATGTGGAGAGGAGCCCTGACCCAGGGTGAGCACCAAGCCGACCACCACAGACCTCGAGTGGACCGAGTTGGACCAGCGGGCAGTCGACACCGCCCGCGTCCTGGCCGCCGATGCCGTACAGAAGGTCGGAAACGGCCATCCCGGTACGGCGATGAGCCTGGCCCCTGCCGCGTACACGCTCTTCCAGAAGGTGATGCGGCACGACCCGGCGGACCCCGACTGGACGGGACGCGACCGCTTCGTGCTGTCCGCGGGCCACTCGTCGCTGACCCTCTACACCCAGCTCTACCTGGCCGGGTTCGGCCTGGAGCTGGACGATCTGGAGTCCTTCCGGACGTGGGGCTCCCGCACCCCGGGCCACCCCGAGTACGGGCACACCCCCGGCGTGGAGACGACGACCGGCCCGCTGGGCCAGGGCGTGGCCAACGCGGTGGGCATGGCGATGGCCTCCCGCTACGAGCGCGGCCTGTTCGACCCGGACGCGGAGCCCGGCACCTCACCGTTCGACCACTTCATCTACGCGATCGCCGGTGACGGCTGCCTCCAGGAGGGCATCTCCGCCGAGGCGTCCTCGCTGGCCGGCCACCAGAAGCTCGGCAACCTGATCCTGCTGTGGGACGACAACCACATCTCGATCGAGGGCGACACCGAGACCGCGGTCTCCGAGGACACCGTCAAGCGCTACGAGGCATACGGCTGGCATGTACAGCGCGTGGCCCCGAAGCCGGACGGCGACCTGGACCCGCACGCGATCTACAACGCGATCGAGGCCGCGAAGAAGGTGACCGACAAGCCGTCGTTCATCGCGATGCGCTCGATCATCGCCTGGCCCGCCCCGAACGCGCAGAACACCGAGGCCGCGCACGGCTCGGCGCTCGGCGACGACGAGGTCGCGGCCACCAAGCGCGTCCTCGGCTTCGACCCGGAGAAGTCCTTCGAGGTGGCCGACGAGGTCCTCGCGCACACCCGTGAGGCCCTGGACCGCGGCCGCGAGGCGAAGGCCGAGTGGGAGAAGGGCTTCCAGGAGTGGCGCACCGCCACCCCGGAGCGTGCCGCCGAGTTCGACCGGATCGCCGCGGGCGAGCTGCCCGAGGGCTGGGAGTCCAAGCTGCCGGTGTTCGAGGCGGGCAAGGGTGTCGCCACCCGTGCCGCGTCCGGCAAGGTACTGCAGGCGCTCGGCGCGGTCATCCCCGAGCTGTGGGGCGGCTCCGCCGACCTCGCCGGCTCGAACAACACGACCATCGACAAGACGAGCTCTTTCCTGCCGGCGGACAACCCGCTGCCGGAGGCGAACCCGTACGGCCGCACGATCCACTTCGGTATCCGCGAGCACTCCATGGCCGCGGAGATGAACGGCATCGCGCTGCACGGCAACACCCGTATCTACGGCGGCACCTTCCTGGTGTTCTCCGATTACATGCGCAACGCCGTGCGCCTGTCCGCGCTGATGCACGCGCCGGTGACGTACGTGTGGACGCACGACTCGATCGGCCTGGGCGAGGACGGTCCGACGCACCAGCCGGTCGAGCACCTCGCCTCGCTGCGCGCCATCCCCGGCCTCAGCGTGGTCCGTCCCGCGGACGCCAACGAGACCGCGATCGCCTGGCGCGAGATCCTCAAGCGCTTCACGAAGGTGTTCGGCAAGGGCGGCCCGCACGGCCTCGCGCTGACCCGCCAGGGCGTGCCGACGTACGAGGCGAACGAGGACGCCGCGAAGGGCGGTTACGTGCTCTTCGAGGCCGAGGGCGGCACGCCCGAGGTCATCCTCATCGGCACCGGCTCCGAGGTGCACGTGGCCGTCGAGGCGCGTGAGCAGCTCCAGGCCGCGGGCATCCCGACTCGGGTCGTGTCCATGCCGTGCGTGGAGTGGTTCGAGGAGCAGGACCAGGGGTACCGGGACAGCGTTCTGCCGCCGTCGGTGAAGGCGCGCGTCGCGGTGGAGGCCGGTATCGGTCTGACGTGGTACCGGTTCGTCGGGGACGCCGGACGCATTGTTTCGCTGGAGCACTTCGGTGCTTCGGCCGACGGCAAGGTGCTCTTCCGCGAATTCGGTTTCACTGCCGAGAACGTCGCCAATGCCGCCCGGGAATCGATCGCCGCAGCCCAGCGCTGACGCTGATATACGACACGTAGGAGATGCAATTTCCATGACAGACGCACTCAAGCGCCTCTCCGAGGAAGGCGTCGCGATCTGGCTGGACGACCTGTCGCGCAAGCGGATCACGTCCGGCAATCTCGCCGAACTGATCGACCAGCAGCACGTCGTGGGCGTCACCACCAACCCGTCGATCTTCCAGAAGGCGATCAGCAGCGGCGACGGCTACGAGCAGCAGCTCACCGACCTCGCCGCCCGCAAGGTCACCGTCGACGAGGCCATCCGCATGATCACGACGGCGGACGTCCGTGACGCCGCCGACATCCTGCGCCCGGTCTTCGACGCGACGCAGGGTCAGGACGGCCGGGTCTCCATCGAGGTCGACCCGCGCCTGGCCCACAACACCACCGCGACCATCGCCGAGGCCAAGCAGCTGGCCTGGCTGGTGGACCGCCCCAACACGCTCATCAAGATCCCGGCGACCAAGGCGGGCCTGCCCGCGATCACCGAGGTCATCGGCAGGGGCATCAGCGTCAACGTCACGCTGATCTTCTCGCTGGAGCGCTACCGCGAGGTCATGGACGCCTACCTGGCGGGCCTGGAGAAGGCCAAGGCCGCGGGCATCGACCTCTCCGGGATCCACTCGGTGGCGTCCTTCTTCGTGTCCCGCGTGGACACCGAGATCGACAAGCGGATCGACGCCCTGGGCACCCCCGAGGCCAAGGCCGCCCGCGGCAAGGCGGGCCTCGCCAACGCCCGGCTCGCCTACCAGGCGTACGAGGAGGTCTTCTCCTCCGACCGCTGGGCCGCCCTCGACAAGGCGCAGGCCAACAAGCAGCGCCCGCTGTGGGCCTCGACCGGCGTCAAGGACCCGGCGTACAAGGACACCCTGTACGTCGACGACCTGGTCGCGCCGAACACCGTCAACACCATGCCGGAGGCCACCCTGCAGGCCGCCGAGGACCACGGCGACATCACCGGAAACACCATCGCCGGTACGTACGAGCAGTCCCGCGCCGAACTCGACGCCGTCGAGAAGCTCGGGATCTCCTACGACGACGTGGTCCAGCTCCTGGAGGACGAGGGCGTCGAGAAGTTCGCGGCGTCCTGGAACGACCTGCTCAAGTCCACAGAGGCAGAGCTCCAGCGCCTCGCCCCCTCGGAGGGCTGAAATCTTGTCAAGCAGCAACCCGCTGCGTGACCCCGCAGACCGACGGCTCCCGCGTATCGCGGGGCCGTCGGGCCTGGTCATCTTCGGCGTCACAGGCGATTTGTCACGTAAAAAGCTGATGCCCGCCGTGTACGACCTCGCCAACCGCGGGCTGCTGCCGCCGGGCTTCTCGCTCGTCGGCTTCGCCCGCCGTGAGTGGGCCAACGAGGACTTCGCCCAGGAAGTCCACGACGCCGTCAAGGAACACGCCCGTACGGAGTTCCGCGAGGAGGTCTGGCAGCAGCTCATCCAGGGGATGCGCTTCGTCCAGGGCACCTTCGACGACGACGACGCGTTCGAGCGGCTGCGCTCCACGATCGAGGAGCTGGACAAGGCACAGGGCACGGGCGGCAACTTCGCCTTCTACCTGTCCGTGCCGCCGTCCGCCTTCCCGGTGGTCATCCAGCAGCTGAAGAAGCACCGTCTGGCCGATCAGTCGAGCGGCTCCTGGCGGCGCGCGGTCATCGAGAAGCCCTTCGGCCACGACCTGAAGTCGGCCGAGGAACTCAACGCGATCGTGCACGAGGTCTTCTCCTCGGACCAGGTCTTCCGCATCGACCACTACCTCGGCAAGGAGACCGTCCAGAACATCCTGGCGCTCCGCTTCGCCAACCAGATGTTCGAGCCGATCTGGAACCGGTCGTACGTCGACCACGTGCAGATCACCATGGCCGAGGACATCGGCATCGGCGGCCGCGCCGGCTACTACGACGGCATCGGCGCCGCCCGCGACGTCATCCAGAACCACCTGCTCCAGCTGATGGCTCTGACGGCCATGGAGGAGCCCTCGTCCTTCGACGCGGACGCACTCGCCGCCGAGAAGACCAAGGTGCTCGGCGCGGTGCGGATCCCGAAGGACCTGGGGCGCGACACCGTGCGCGGGCAGTACGCGGCAGGCTGGCAGGGTGGCGAGAAGGCAGTCGGCTACCTCCAGGAAGACGGTATCGACCCCAAGTCGAAGACCGACACCTACGCGGCCATCAAGGTGGAGGTCGACAACCGCCGCTGGGCGGGCGTCCCCTTCTACCTCCGCACCGGCAAGCGCCTCGGCCGCCGCGTCACCGAGATCGCCGTCGTCTTCCAGCGCGCCCCGCACTCCCCCTTCGACCACACGGCGACGGAGGAGCTGGGCCAGAACGCGATCGTCATCCGCGTCCAGCCCGACGAGGGCATCACGGTCCGCTTCGGCTCCAAGGTGCCCGGCACCTCCATGGAGATCCGGGACGTCTCGATGGACTTCGCGTACGGCGAGTCGTTCACGGAGTCGAGCCCGGAGGCGTACGAGCGTCTGATCCTGGACGTCCTGCTGGGCGACTCGAACCTCTTCCCGCGCACCGAGGAGGTCGAGCTGTCCTGGAAGATCCTCGACCCGATCGAGGAGCACTGGGACAAGCACGGCACGCCCGCGCAGTACCCCTCGGGCACGTGGGGCCCCGTCGAGGCGGACGAAATGCTCGAACGAGACGGACGGAGCTGGCGTCGCCCATGAAGATAGACCTCACGGACACCACGGCCAGCAAGATCAACAAGGCGCTCGTGCAGGGCCGCCGGGCCATCGGCACCCCCGCCGTCGGCATGGTCCTCACCCTCGTCATCGTCACCGACGAGGAGAACGCCTACGACGCTCTGAAGGCCGCCAACGACGCGTCCCGCGAGCACCCCTCGCGGACCCTCGTGGTCATCAAGCGCGTCTCCCGCTCGCCCCGCGACCGCACGAACTCCCGCCTCGACGCCGAGGTACGGCTCGGCGCGGACGCGGGCACCGGCGAGACGGTCGTCCTGCGGCTCTACGGCGAGGTCGCGGACCACGCCCAGTCCGTCGCGCTCCCCCTGCTCCTGCCGGACGCCCCGGTCGTGGTCTGGTGGCCGGTCGGCTCCCCACGTGATCCGGCCAATGACCCACTGGGGGCCCTGGGCCAGCGCCGGGTCACCGACAGCTACTCGGCGGAGAAGCCCGTCAACGAACTGCGGGCCCGCGCAGAGAACTACGAGCTCGGCGACACCGACCTGGCGTGGGCCCGGATCACTCCGTGGCGCTCGATGCTGGCCGCTGCCCTCGACCAGATCAGCTGCGAGGTCATCTCCGCCGAAGTGGCCGGCCAGGAGTCCAACCCGAGCGTCGAGCTGCTCGCCATGTGGCTCGCCGACCGGCTCCACGTACACGTCCGGCGCGCGATCTCCGCCGGTCCCGGCCTGACCCAGGTGCGGATGGAGACGACCGGTGGCCCCATCACGCTGCACCGGTCGGACGGAGCGATGGCCACGCTGGCGCTGCCGGGCCAGCCGGACCGCGCGGTGGCGCTCAAACGCCGCGAGACGTCCGAGTTGCTCGCGGAGGAGCTGCGAAGGCTCGATCCGGACGACACGTACGCGTCCGCCCTGCGGTTCGGGGTGGACCGGCTGGGCGGGATTCCCTCCGCCACGCAGAGGGCGGAGGCGCTCATTCAGACCTCGGCGCCCCTTCCGGTCCGGACGGTGCCGGACTCGGCAGCCCCGGGCCGGACGTCCGCGCAGGCTCTGCCGCCCGCCTCCGCGTCGGGCGACGGCGATCGGCCCTCTCCGGCGAAGATGCCCCCGGTCAAGAAGGCGGACTCGCCGTGAGCACTCCACAGCTCGTCGTGCACCGCGACAAGGAGCTGATGGCCCAGGCCGCCGCGGCCCGCCTGATCACGAAGGTGGTGGACGCGCAGGCCTCGCGCGGCTACGCCTCGGTCGTGCTCACCGGTGGCCGCAACGGCAACGGGCTGCTCGCCGCGCTCGCGGCGGCACCCGCCCGGGACGCCATCGACTGGGGCCACATCGACCTGTGGTGGGGTGACGAGCGGTTCCTGCCCGAGGGCGACCCGGACCGCAATGACACCCAGGCCCGCGAGGCACTGCTGGACTCGGTGCCACTGGACCCCAAGCGCGTGCACACCATGCCCGCGTCGGACGGACCGCACGGTACCGACGTGGGCGCGGCGGCCGAGGTCTACGCCGCCGAGCTCGCCCGGGCCGCGGGACCCGAGAACCACGGCTCGGTCCCGACCTTCGACGTCCTCATGCTGGGCGTCGGCCCGGACACCCATGTGGCGTCGCTCTTCCCGGAGCTGCCCGCGGTACGGGAGACGGAGCTGACGGTGGTCGGTGTGACCGGCGCGCCGAAGCCCCCGCCAACCCGGATCACGCTCACGCTCCCCGCGATCCGCTCGGCGCGTGAGGTGTGGTTGCTGGCGGCCGGCGAGGACAAGGCGCAGGCCGCGGCCATCGCGTTGTCGGGTGCGGGTGAGGTGCAGGCCCCCGCGGCCGGGGCCTACGGTCGTTCCCGAACGTTGTGGCTCCTCGACGCGGCAGCGGCATCCCAGCTCCCGCGCTCGCTGTATCCGCCAGCTTCGGCTTGACGGAGGGGCGGCGGGGTTTTGATTCGCCCCCGCCGCCCCACCCCATTCCTGGGGGCTCCGCCCCCAGACCCCCGTTCGGCCTGAACGGCCTCGTCCTCAAACGCCGGACAGGCTAAAAAACTTCAAGCGCCGCCCGGCATCATCCAGCCCGTCCGGCGTTTGCGGACGGGCCCTTCGGGCGAAGGCGGGGGTCCAGGGGGCGCAGCGCCCCTGGCGGGGGGGTCTGGGGCGGAGCCCCCAGGGACGATGGGGTCACCCTGCTCGAGCGAAGCCGAGAGCTTGGGGGAGGGTAGGGGCGGCGGGGGCGAATCACCCCCCGACCACACCCCCGGCACCCAGCTCACACCCGGGCTCTACCGGCCCCGCAACTCCCGGTACTTGGCGACCAACGCCGTCGTGGACTCGTCCAGCCCCGACACCTCCGCCCCCTCCGTCAACGCGGGCTCGACGCGCTTGGCAAGCACCTTGCCGAGCTCGACGCCCCACTGGTCGAAGGAGTCGATGTTCCAGACGGCACCCTGGACGAACACCTTGTGTTCGTAGAGGGCGATGAGCTGCCCCAGAACCGACGGAGTCAGCTCGCGCGCGAGGATCGTGGTCGTCGGGTGGTTGCCCTTGAACGTCTTGTGCGGCACCAACTCCTCCGGCACCCCCTCGGCCCGCACCTCGTCCGGCGTCTTACCGAAGGCCAGCGCCTGCGTCTGCGCGAAGAAGTTCGCCATCAGCAGGTCGTGCTGGGCGACCAGACCGGGCAGCAGATCGGCGACCGGCTCGGCGAAGCCGATGAAGTCCGCCGGGATCAACTTGGTGCCCTGGTGGATGAGTTGGTAGTAGGCGTGCTGCCCGTTCGTGCCCGGTGTGCCCCACACCACCGGCCCGGTCCCCCACTCCACGGGGCGGCCGTCCCGGTCCACGGACTTGCCGTTGGACTCCATGTCCAGCTGCTGCAAGTACGCGGTGAACTTGGACAGATAGTGCGAGTACGGCAACACCGCATGTGCCTGCGCGTCATGGAAGTTGCCGTACCAGATGCCCAACAGGCCCAGCAGCAACGGCACGTTGGACTCCGCGGGAGCGGTGCGGAAGTGCTCGTCGACGAGATGGAACCCGTCGAGCATCTCGCGGAACCGGTCCGGGCCGATCGCGATCATCAGGGACAGCCCGATCGCCGAGTCGTACGAGTAGCGCCCGCCGACCCAGTCCCAGAACTCGAACATGTTGGCCGTGTCGATGCCGAAGTCGGACACCTTCTCGGCGTTGGTCGACAGCGCCACGAAGTGCTTGGCGACGGCCCCCTGACCTGCCTTCAGCTCGGTCAGCAGCCAGTCACGCGCGGAGGTCGCGTTGGTGATCGTCTCGATGGTGGTGAACGTCTTGGAGGCGATGATGAACAGCGTCTCGGCCGCGTCGAGGTCCCGCACGGCCTCGTGCAGATCGGCACCGTCCACGTTCGACACGAACCGCACGGTCAGCGAACGGTCGGTGAAGGCACGCAGCACCTCGTAGGCCATCGCCGGGCCGAGGTCGGAGCCGCCGATGCCGACGTTCACCACGTTCTTGATGCGCTTGCCGGTGTGGCCGGTCCACTCACCCGAACGGACCCGCTCGGCAAAGCCCGCCATCTTGTCGAGCACGGCGTGCACCGCCGGAACGACGTTCTCGCCGTCGACCTCGATCACCGCGTCACGCGGGGCGCGCAGCGCGGTGTGCAGCACCGCGCGGTCCTCGGTGACGTTGATCTTCTCGCCGCGGAACATGGCGTCTCGCAGCCCGAAGACGTCGGTCGCCGCGGCCAGCTCGTGCAGCAGCCGCAGCGTCTCGTCGGTGATCAGGTGCTTGGAGTAGTCGACGTGCAGATCGCCGACCTGGAGTGTGTAGCCCGATCCGCGCCCGGGGTCGGTCGCGAACAGGTCCCGCAGATGGGTGTCCGCGAGTTCCTCGCGGTGCTTGGCCAGAGCGGTCCACTCGGGCGTCTGGTTGAGCCTGGCACGGCTGTCTGCGTTCATCTCTGACTTCCGCCTTCTTTCCTGCGTGTGCTGCTGCGTACCTCTGCGTACCTAGCCCCGCTGCCGATCCCAACCTAATTGATCAGGGCTTGACGTGAGCTGTCGTCGCGCCGTCGTCCGGCTCAACAACAGATACGTTCGGCTTGAGCGCAGGTATCAGCGAGATGACGGCGAGTGCGAAGAGCACGGCCGCGAACAGCGCGGGCCCGTTCAGCCCGTACGCCCCGGCCACGACGCCGCCCAGCAGGGCGCCGAGCGGGGCTCCGGAGGTCGAGGCGGTGCGGAACGCGGAGCTGATGCGGCCCACCATGGATTCCGGGCTGCGCTGCTGCATCAGCGTGACCTGGTTGACGTTCCACACCATGTTCATCAGTCCGAGCAGCGCCATGCCCACGAGGAGGGCACCCAGGTGGCGGACGGTGCCGATGAGCACCAGGGAGACCGTCTGGACGCTTCCGCACAGCAGCAGGCTGCGGACTCGCCCGATCCGGCGCGCGATGCGCTGTGCCAGCACTCCCCCGGCCAGGCTCCCGGCGGAGTAGGCCGTCATCGCGGCCGCGAAACCGGCGTTTCCCGCGTGCAGCCAGCGGGTCACGTGCAGCACCAATGTGGCGATGAGGGCGCCCATGCCGATGTTGCACAGCAGCGTGGCCACGCAGATCGGGCGTAGTGCCCCGTCGCGCCACAGGGCACGCAGGCCCTCGGCCACCTCCGCCCGCAGGGTGCTCCCGGCCGGGCGGCGCTCCCGCTCGGGCGCCTGGATGCGCAGGGAGGCCACGAGTGCGGCGGCCAGGAGATAGGTGGCCGCGTCGGCCGCGAACGGCATGGCGGCCCCGACGGCGAGGAGCAGCGGTACGAACGGGCTGGCCAGGAAGCCGCCGGCGAGTTGCTGGCCGGTCATCAGCCTGGCATTGGCACTGCCGAGGCCTTCTCGGTCCACCAGGGACGGCAGCAGGGCCGTGGACGCGTTGTCGAACAGCGTCTGGAGGGTGGTCAGCGCGAAGGCGAGCGCGATCAGCAGGCCGATCGACGCCTGTCCGAGCCCGACTGCGAGGGCGAAGCAGACCATCAGCGCGCCACGTACGGTGTCGACGGCCCACATCGCCCGCCGCTGGTCCACCCGGTCCGCGACCGCACCGCCCACCAACCCGAAGAGGAGCCAGGGGAGATAGCCGCAGGCCGTGACGGACGCGATGACGAGCGGATCGTCCGTGAGCTGCACGGCGAGCAGCGGCAGCGCGGCGTTGCGCAGCGCGTCCCCGAACCGCGATACCACCGCCGCGGTCCAGAGCCGCCCGAACCCCCCGCGCCACGCGGGTGCCCGCACGCCCGCCACGTCCGTCGTCACCACAACGCCCCCTCCGATTGCGCCACTTCAACAACCGTAGAGGGCACCACTGACAATCGGTCCCGGCGCTAGGGCGAAACAGCTCCGGCCAGGCACCCTCAGGTGCCTGGCCGGTTGTCAACTCCTAGATCTCGCCCCGCAGTTTGGCGAGCGCCTCGGCGAGGATCGCCTCGCCGTCCGCGTCGCTGCGTCGCTCCCGTACATACGCGAGGTGCGTCTTGTACGGCTCGGTGCGCGGCGGGTCCGGCGGGTTGTCCTGGTCCTGTCCGGCGGGAAAGCCGCAGCGCGGGCAGTCCCAGGTGTCGGGAACCTGCGCGTCGCTGGCGAAGCTGGGCTGCGTCTCGTGCCCGTTGGAGCACCAGAAGGAGATGCGCAGCCGGGGCGCGGACTCGCCACGCTCAGCCTCGCCCATCGGCCCCGCCCCGACCCGGCTTCCTCGGATCGCGTTGCCACTTGCCACGGTCGTAACTCCCTGCGTGATGGTGCCGCGAAGCGAGTCGGCGTTTTCGCTTCGTTGCGAGCGCCTCAGTCTACGTAAGGCCCAACGCGCGTCCAGTGATTGGAGTTACCCCCCCGCCCCTAGACGCAAGCCCCATGATAGGCCGCGCCTGCGGGCGCGTACCGGACATGGGGCCTTACGTGTGTGGAATGTGCTTGCGGAATGCGCAGTTGTGCTGCCGTACCGATATCGGTCGGCGGTCAGTTGTTGACCTTCATCAGGATGCCGAGTACGACGATGCACGCGAACCAGAGCAGACCGATCACCACGGTGATGCGGTCGAGGTTGCGCTCGGCGACCGAGGAGCCGCCGACGGACGACTGCATGCCGCCACCGAACATGTCGGAGAGGCCGCCGCCCTTGCCCTTGTGCATCAGCACCAGCAGCATCAACAGCCCGCTGAAGACGATCAGGGCGATCGAGAACCCCATAACCACGGCTGAACCAACTTCCTCGGATCTGGATCGACGACGGGGGCCCGGTGGCCACGCGGCCGAACCGCACATGGACTGCACCGGACCCCCGCAAGGGTACGACGGATCGCCGCTACCGCATACTCACTGCTCGACTCGCTGGTCGGCTCACTGGTCGCGGAAGCGGACGATCTTGACGAACTCGTCGGCGTCCAGCGAGGCGCCGCCGACCAGAGCACCGTCGATGTCGGGCTTCGCCATGATCTCGGCGACGTTGCCGGACTTCACCGAGCCCCCGTACTGGATGCGGACCTTGTCGGCCAGCTCCTGGGAGTACAGCTCGGCCAGGCGCCCGCGGATCGCCCCGCAGACCTCCTGGGCGTCGTCGGAGCCGCAGACCTTGCCGGTGCCGATGGCCCAGACCGGCTCGTACGCGATCACGATCGTCTCGGCCTGGTCGGCGGGGATGTCCTTGAGGCCGCCTTCGACCTGGGAGAGCGTGTGCGTGACGTGGTTGCCCGCCTCGCGGACGTCCAGCTCCTCGCCGACGCACAGGATCGGGGTGAGGCCGTGCTTGAACGCGGCCTTGACCTTGGCATTGACGACGTCGTCGGTCTCGTTGTGGTACTGCCGGCGCTCGGAGTGGCCGATCGCCACGTACGTGCACTTCAGCTTGGACAGCATCGGGCCCGAGATCTCGCCGGTGTAGGCACCGGAGTCGTGCGCCGAGAGGTCCTGGGCGCCGTACTTGATCTTGAGCTTGTCGCCGTCGACCAGGGTCTGCACGGAGCGCAGGTCGGTGAAGGGCGGCAGGACGGCGACCTCACAGGCGTCGTAGTCCTTGTCGGCCAGGGCGAAGGCGAGCTTCTGGACGTGGGCGATGGCCTCGAGGTGGTTGAGGTTCATCTTCCAGTTGCCCGCCATCAGCGGCGTGCGAGTGGTCATACGGGGTCAGTCCTCCAGTGCGGCGAGGCCGGGGAGCGTCTTGCCCTCGAGATATTCGAGGGAGGCGCCGCCACCGGTCGAGATGTGGCCGAATGCCGTCTCGTCGAAGCCCAGGATGCGGACGGCCGCGGCGGAGTCGCCGCCGCCGACGACCGTGAAGGCCGGGGAGTCGAGAAGGGCCTGGGCGACCGCCTTGGTGCCCTCGGCGTAGTCGGGGTGCTCAAAAACGCCCATCGGGCCGTTCCAGAAGACGGTGGCGGCGTCGGCGAGCTTCGATGCGTACAGCTTGCGGGTCTCGGGGCCGATGTCCAGACCCTCCTGGTCGGCCGGGATGGCGTCCGCGGCGACGGTGGTGGGGTTGGCCGGGGCCTTGGTCTTCAGGTCCGGGAACTCCGGGGCGACCAGAACGTCGACGGGAAGGACCAGCTCGACGCCGCTCTTCTCCGCGCGCTCGATGTACTCCTTGACAGCCGGAACCTGGTCCTCCTGGAGGAGGGAGATGCCGACCTCGTACCCCTTCGCCTTGAGGAAGGTGTACGCCATGCCGCCACCGATGAGGAGACGGTCGGCCTTGCCGAGGAGCTGGTCGATGACGGCGAGCTTGTCGGAGACCTTGGCGCCGCCGAGCGCGACCACGTAGGGGCGCTTCACGTCCACGGTGAGCTTCTTCAGGACGCCGACCTCGGTGGCGATGAGGTAGCCCGCGTAGTGCGGCAGGCGTGCCGGGAGGTCGTACACGGAGGCGTGCTTGCGGTGCACGGCACCGAAACCGTCGCCCACGTAGACATCCGCCAGGGCGGCGAGCCGGTCGGCGAACTCGCCGCGCTCGGTGTCGTCCTTGGACGTCTCGCCGGCGTTGAAGCGCAGGTTCTCGATGACCGCGACCTGGCCGGGCTCCAGCCCGTTCACGGCGTCGTGGGCGGCGGGGCCGACGGTGTCCTGCGCGAACGCGACGGGGGCACCGAGGAGTTCACCGAGGCGCTCGGCGGGCTGCAGCAGGGAGAAAGCCGGGTCCGGGGCGCCCTTGGGGCGGCCCAGATGCGAGGCCACGACCACCTTGGCGCCCGCGTCCGCGAGGGCCTTGACGGTCGGCAGCACGGCGCGGATGCGGCCGTCGTCGGTGATGAGGCCGTCGGCCAGCGGCACGTTCAGGTCGGCACGGACGAAGACCCGCTTGCCGTCCACGCCTTCGGCGAGAAGTTCGTCGATCGTCTTCATAAGGGGACTCCTAGGAAGGCTCTTTTGATCCGAGAGGGCTGATCGATCAGACGCGAGTCAGGGCTCGGGCAGCGCGTCCGTGCGCTGCCCGAGCCCTGTGCTCACATCGAGGTGCCTGCTCCGGGTACTAGAGCTGGCCGCCGACGAAGACCGTGAGGTCGACGAGGCGGTTGGAGTAGCCCCACTCGTTGTCGTACCAGCCGAGGATCTTCACCGAGTTGCCCTCCTGGACCATGGTCAGGGAGGAGTCGAAGGTGCAGGAGGCCGGGTCGCTGACGATGTCCGAGGAGACGATCGGGTCCTCGGTGTAGGCCAGGTAGCCCTTGAGGTCGCCGTCCTCGGAGGCCTTCTTGAACGCGGCGTTGACCTCGTCCTTGGTGACCTCGCGCTGCAGCGTCACGACCAGGTCGGTGGCCGAGCCGGTCGGGACCGGGACGCGCATGGCGATGCCGTCCAGCTTGCCCTTGAGCTGCGGGAGGACCAGGGCGGTGGCCTTGGCGGCGCCCGTCGTGGTCGGGATGATGTTCTCGGCGGCGGCGCGGGCGCGGCGCAGGTCCGAGTGCGGGAAGTCCAGGATGCGCTGGTCGTTCGTGTACGCGTGAACCGTCGTCATCAGGCCCTTGACGATGCCGAAGTTCTCGTCGAGAACCTTGGCCATCGGCGCCACACAGTTGGTGGTGCAGGAGGCGTTGGAGATGACGTGGTGGTTGGCCGCGTCGTACTTGTCCTGGTTGACGCCCATCACGATGGTGATGTCCTCGTCCTTGGCCGGAGCCGAGATGAGGACCTTCTTGGCGCCGCCGGCGATGTGCTTCTCGGCGTCGGCCTTCTTGGTGAAGATGCCGGTCGACTCGATGACGATGTCGACGCCCAGCTTGCCCCACGGGATGTCGGCGGGGTTGCGCTCGGAGAGCACCTTGATGGTGTGGCCGTCGACGGTGATCGTGTCGGCGGTGTGCGACACCTCGGCCTTGAGACGGCCCAGGATGGTGTCGTACTTGAGCAGGTGAGCGGTGGTCGCGGTGTCACCCAGGTCGTTGACAGCCACGATCTCGATGTCAGCACCCTGCTCCAGCAGCGCGCGGAAGTAGTTACGACCGATGCGGCCAAAGCCGTTGATGCCTACGCGGATCGTCACGAACCGATCTCCTCGTTGGTACGCCGGCTCACGTGCCGGCGAGTTGTATGGGATGTCCCCGACCGCCTACGACCCTACCTCCCTGAGGGCCCGGTGGTGACATCGAGATGCCCCATACACGGCAGGGCGTTCCGTACCCACCAGTAGGGGTACGGAACGCCCTCGATGTTGACGACCGTCACGCAGGGTCAGCTCTTCAGTGCCGTGAGCGCCTTCCCGATCAGGGCCGTACGGTCGGCCGCCGCGGTGACGTGCTCCAGGCCGAAGCCCAGCAGCACGGTGTCGCCCGTGGTGACCCCTCCGTAGGTCTTGAACAGATCTCCGTAGCGTGCCCAGTCCTTGAGGACGGCCGGGCTGCCCGGCGGCGGTCCGGCTACGCTCCAGGCGCCGAGGGAGGTCTCGAAGCCCTCGGTCTGGGTGGCCGTGCCGCCGATGACGACAGAGGTGTCGTCGACGAGGAGGCCGTGGCCTGCCGCGCTCGGGTCGGAGATGTAACTGAACGAGACCTCGACCGACTTACCGGCGTACGCGCTCAGGTCGAAGTTGACCTGCTGCCAGCCGGTGGACGCGCCGGTGAAGCTGTTCCACGCCCCGGTGGTGCCGGTGTTGGCGCAGTCGGCGGAGTTCACGGTCAGATACCGCTTGAGGAAGGGGTGCTCCCTGACCAGGAATCCGGCCTCGCACTCCTCGGGGACCGTGGTGCTGGTGGCGCCGCCCGCCTCGGGAAGCGTCGTCCAGTCGTCGGCCCCGGTGGTGTGGGCCTCGAGCACCGCATGGTCGTAGCCGGGCTCGGCGTCCCACAGGAGCTGGGTGCGCAGCGTCGGCGCGTCCGCGGCACTGACACCGGTGAGGTCGATGGTGCGGGTGAGGCGCTTGTAGGCGTCGTCGGTGTGCACCGCGGCGGCCATGTACGAGCCCGCGTAGGGCCCGTACGGGTTGACGGTCCCGGCGAACTGACCCGCTCCCGCGCTCGTCGAGAACTGCGGGTACTGCGCGGCGGGCAGCGAGTCCGAGGTGACGCCGTAGGTGCCCGCGGCGTTCAGCGGGTTGCCCGGCGTGTCGCCGAGCGCCCCCGTGAAGCCGGTGAGCTTCCCGGAGCCGTTGAAGCCGGTGGCGCCAGGAGTGGACGTACGGGAGTACGCGCCCAGGTAGTACTGGCTGAAGTCGTTCGAGAGGGTGCCGCCGCCCAGGTCGACGCTGCCGCCGGCCTGCTCGCCCGACTCGATCAGCTTGCCGCCCTCGTTGAGGTAGGCGCGCAGTTGGAGCTGGGTGGCGTTGCCCGGCCGCGGGGCGCCGGTGTAGTGGACGACCGTCTTGAAGTGGTCGAGCACGCCGAGCGCGTCGGGCGCGCCCAGGGTCGCGACGTCCCAGACGAGGGCCTTCTTGCCGTTGGCCTTGAGGGCGTCGACGTACGTCTGGGCCTGCGTGGCGGTCGCGCCCTCCTCGGCGACGACGAGGGTGTCGGCCTTGGGCCGTTCGGCCACGGTGTAGGTGAAGTGTGTGCTGGAAGTGGGCTTTCCGCTCCTGGTCTCGCCGGTGAACCAGACCTCGACCGTGTCGCCCGGATCGCCGTCCTGGACCTTGGCCCGGTACTCGTCGAAGTAGAGGTTGTCCTTGCCGCCGTAGGTCTCGCCGCCCTTCCATGCCTTGAGCGCCATGTCCCACGTACGGCCGCCGTTGACGCGGTACTTGAGCTCCTTGTCGCGTACGGACTTGCGTACGAGGACGGAGACCTCCTGGTCGGCGCCGCGGGAGTACGACGTCGTGAAGGGGGCCGGGGTGAAGTCGGGGGCGTCGATGCCGACCGAGGAGGAGGGCCGGTCGGGGTGGGCCGCGGTCTCGGCGACGGAGAGCGCGAACGGGATGTTCTTCTCGAACTCCTGCGCGATCAGCTTCTCGTCGTCCGGGAAGGTGAAGACCGAGGCGCAGTCTGCCGCGTTCCAGGTGTCGTTCGGGTCGATGTTCGAGACGGTCTGACAGGTCGACATCTCGGGGGTGAACATCGCGATGCCGTTGACGTTGCCGGCGTGGCCGTCCGCCTCACCGTTGGTGGTGTAGAGCTCCGAGGAGACCTGCGGGCGGTAGCCCTCGATCGCCGGGTTCTCGGGGGTTCCGGCGAGCGCCTTGTAGAGCACGTCGTCCGGGGACGGCGTCGCGACCTGCCAGCCCACCCCGTAGAGGATCAGCTCGGCGGCGGAGTGGTAGTTGATGCCGTACGTGAAGCCGATCCGCTTCTCGAAGGCGTCGAGCGCCTGGGTCTCGGGCTCGGAGCCGGGGCTCGCGCCGCGGTAGGTCTCACTGGTGGGGTTGGGGGACGAACCCTCGTCGTCGTAGCCCCACTTGAAGGGGAAGTTGCGGTTGAGGTCGACGCCGTCTCCGGTGGAGATGGCACCGTCGCCGTTCACGTCCAGCAGGTTCTTGCGCCACTGGCGCGTGTCCTCGCTCTGGAACGTGTAGTCGTAGCCGTCGGGATTGGCCGACAGGACGAACCACAGCTCGGTCGAGTCGACGATCTTCTTGATGCGCTTGTCCGTGGCGTAGTTGTCCAAGTAGTAGTGCATCAGACGCCGCGTCATCTCCGGCGTGATCCACTCGCGCGCGTGCTGGTTGGACGCGTACAGCACGGACGGCTTGGTGCCGTCCTTGGCCTTCTTGGCGCCCTTGGTCAGTTTGAGCGCCAGGATGTCCTGGCCGTTCCGGGTCTTGCCGATGGAGACGACCTTGGTGAGGTCGGGGTGCGCCGCCCCGGTCTTGACGATCTCCTCCTGGAGATTGCCCGCTCCGCTGTACGGGCGGAACACACCCTCGGCCGCGGCTTCTACGCGGGCCTCCGCCTTGGCCGTCAGGCTGTGCTCGGTGAGCTCGACGCCCTGCTTCTCCAGCTTGTCGGCCTGCTGGTCGGTGACGTAGACCTCGACCGTGCTCTTGCCGTTCTTCCAGTTCTGATCGCCGAGTTCGTGACCGTCCTGCCCGGCCGCGAGCAACAGGGGTACCTGCTGCTTCGTGATCTCCGCGTGGAACACCTTGACGGCGTCCGCGTCGGGCGCGGGTGAAGTACCGCTCTGCGCCTGGGCGATGGGCGCCAGACCCGCACCGCCCAGCAGGAGCGCGCCCGTAGCGAGGATCGCTCTCGCTCTTCGTCTCATGAGCCCCCCTTGCATTAGTCCGCCACAGCAGCGAACAGATGCCAGGCTCATGACACTTCATGGTCAAGTCAAGGGCGCCTCACCGTCAGGCAAACACGGATGCCGATGTCCCAATTGGACATCGACACCGGCGTGTTGAGCTCGACTGCTCCATCTGGGCGATCAACCTGCGAGGTTGTCCGCCATCTCCTCGGAGAGGTTCGACTCCGTCCCGGGGATGCCCAGGTCCTGGGCCCGCTTGTCGGCCATCGCCAGCAGCCGGCGGATCCGGCCGGCGACGGCGTCCTTGGTCAGCGGCGGGTCGGCGAGCGCGCCCAGCTCCTCCAGGGAGGCCTGCTTGTGCTCCATGCGCAGCCGTCCGGCCGCCGCGAGGTGCTCCGGCACCTCATCGGCGAGGATCTCCAGCGCGCGCTGCACGCGGGCCCCGGCGGCGACGGCGGCGCGGGCCGAGCGGCGCAGGTTGGCGTCGTCGAAGTTGGCCAGCCGGTTCGCCGTGGCGCGGACCTCGCGGCGCATCCGCCGCTCCTCCCAGGCCAGCACCGACTCGTGCGCGCCCAGCCGGGTCAGCAGCGCCCCGATCGCGTCTCCGTCCCGCACCACCACACGGTCCACGCCGCGCACCTCGCGGGCCTTCGCGGCGATCGACAGCCGCCGCGCGGCGCCGACCAGCGCGAGCGCGGCCTCCGGGCCCGGGCAGGTCACCTCGAGCGAGGAGGAACGGCCGGGCTCGGTGAGCGAGCCGTGCGCCAGGAAGGCCCCGCGCCAGGCCGCCTCGGCGTCGCAGGTGGCCCCCGAGACCACCTGCGGCGGGAGGCCCCGGATCGGGCGTCCACGGCCGTCCACGAGCCCCGTCTGGCGGGCCAACTGGTCACCGCCCGCGACGACGCGTACGACGTAACGCGAGCCGCGGCGCAGTCCGCCGGGCGCCATCACGATCAGTTCGGAGCTGTGGCCGAAGATCTCCAGGATGTCCCGCTTCAGCCGGCGCGCCGCCATCGCGGTGTCCAGCTCCGCCTCGATCACGATCCGGCCGCTCACCAGGTGAAGGCCGCCGGCGAACCGCAGAATGGCGGAGACCTCCGCCTTTCTGCAGCAGGTCCGGGTGACGGGGAGCCGGGAGATCTCGTCCTTCACCGCTGCCGTCATCGCCATGGGCCGATCCTTCCATGCATCCGAAAAATACGGTCGTACGCGGCGGCCAACAGCTCCGGGTCGTGCCTCGGGCTACCGTCGGTCCGGGCCACCGGCGCCAGCTCGACCGCGGCGCCGAACCGCTGGGCGGCGTCGGTGAGTGAGTCGCGGTCGGGCACGGCGGCCTCGTCGGCCAGCACCACGTCCAGGGCGAGTTTAGGGGCGTGTCGTCCCAAAACCTCCAAATGACGCTGCGGGGAGAAGCCCTCGGTTTCTCCGGGCTGCGGGGCGAGGTTCAGGGAGAGTACCCGGCGGGCCTTCGTCTGGGTGAGGGCGTCCAGCAACTCGGGCACCAGCAGGTGCGGGATCACCGAGGAGAACCAGGAGCCGGGGCCGAGCACCACCCAGTCCGCGTCGAGGACCGCCGCGACGGCCTCGGGGACGGCGGGCGGGTCGTGCGGCACGACGTGCACGGACTGCACCTCGCCGGGCGTGAGCGCCACGGTGGCCTGGCCCCGTACCGTCTCGACGCCCTCGGGCCGCTCCGGGTCGTGCCCCTTGACCAGAGCCTGGAGCTCCAGGGGTACGGCGGACATGGGCAGCACGCGACCGTGCGCGCCCAGCAGCTTGCCGACCAGGTCCAGGGCCTGGACGTGGTCGCCCAGCTGCTCCCACAGGGCGACGATCAGCAGATTGCCGACCGCGTGCTGGTGCAGGTCGCCCTTGGACTCGAAACGGTGCTGGATGACGCGGGACCAGGTCTGGCCCCAGTCGTCGTCGCCGCACAGCGCGGCCAGGGCCTTGCGCAGGTCACCGGGCGGGAGCACACCCAGCTCGTCGCGCAGGCGCCCGCTGGAACCGCCGTCGTCGGCCACGGTGACGACGGCGGTGAGATCGCCGGTGATCCGGCGCAGCGCGGCGAGCGAGGCGGACAGTCCCATGCCGCCGCCCAGGGCGACGACCTTGGGCTGGGCGCCCCGGCGGCGCGGCTTCCCGCCGCGCGCCTCGACGGGCTTGGTGCCGCGTCCCTCGGGGGACAACCCGCGCAGCCTGCTCAGCCGCAGTGCGGCTCGTCCGGTCACTCGCGCCCCATGTCCCGGTGTACGACCACGGTCTCCACGCCCTGCGAGGCGAGGCGTGCGGCCAGCTTCTCGGACGTGGCGACCGAGCGGTGCTTGCCACCGGTGCAGCCGACCGCGATGGTCACATAGCGCTTGCCCTCGCGCCGGTATCCGGCCGCGATGAGCTGGAGCAGCTCGGCGTAGCGGTCGAGGAACTCCTTGGCACCGGGCTGGTTGAAGACATAGGCCGCGACCTCCTCGTTGAGGCCGCTGTAGGGGCGCAGCTCCGGGACCCAGTGCGGATTGGGCAGGAAGCGCATGTCCACGACCAGGTCGGCGTCGACCGGGAGGCCGTACTTGAACCCGAAGGACATGACCGTGGCCCGCAGCTCGGGCTCCTCCTCGCCCGCGAACTGGGCATCCATCTTGGCGCGCAGCTCGTGCACGTTCAGGCTGGAGGTGTCGATGACCAGGTCGGCGTCGCCGCGCAGCTCGCGCAGCAGCTCCCGCTCGGCGTCGATGCCGTCGACGATACGGCCGTCGCCCTGGAGGGGGTGCGGGCGGCGCACGGACTCGAAGCGGCGCACCAGGGCGTCGTCGGAGGACTCCAGGAAGACGATCCGCCGGGTGACGTTCTTCGACTCCAGATCGGCGAGGGACTCGCGGAGGTTGTCGAAGAAGCGGCGGCCGCGTACGTCGACGACGACCGCGATCCTGGCGACGTTGCCCTGGGAACGGGCACCGAGTTCCACCATGGTGGGGATCAGTGCGGGCGGCAGGTTGTCGACGACGAACCAGCCGAGGTCCTCCAGACACTTGGCGGCCGTCGACCGGCCCGCTCCGGACATCCCGGAGATGATCACCAGCTCGGGGATGGCGGCATCGGGCACTCCGGCCGTCTCCATCGTCGTATCCCCCTGCGTTCCTTCGGCGGACTGTTGTTCGGTCCGCCCTTCGGCCTGTTGTTCGGTCTGCTCTTCGGCCGGTGCTTCGGTCTGCTGTTCGGCCTGCCGTTCGGTCTGTTCTGGGCTTTCTGGTCGTCCGTTGTCGCTCATGTCTCCTGCCCCCGTCGCTCGTCCGAGGCGCCCGCGGACGCGAGCTCCTCTCGGGAGCCCGTCGTCGTCCCGGGCTCCTCGTCTTCCATGATCTCTCCAGTCGCCGTGTTCACGGCGGGTGCGGCCGGAGCCGCCTGGGCGAGGGCCACGGCGATGGCCTCGGCCGTCTTGCGGCCTATGCCGGGAATCTCGCAGATCTGGTCGATCGTCGCGGATCGCAGCCTTTTCACTGAGCCGAAATGCTTGATCAACGCCTGCTTACGGGTCTCACCGAGGCCCGGTACCTCGTCCAGCGGGCTTGTCTTGAAGCGCTTGGCCCGCTTGGTGCGCTGGTAGGTGATGGCGAAGCGGTGGGCCTCGTCCCGGACCCGCTGGAGCAGGTACAGCCCCTCGCTGGTGCGGGGCAGGACCACCGGGTCGTCCTCGTCCGGCAGCCAGACCTCTTCCAGCCGCTTGGCGAGGCCGCAGACGGCGATGTCGTCGATACCCAGCTCGTCGAGGGCCTTCTTGGCCGCCGCGACCTGGGGCTGACCGCCGTCGACGACGACGAGCTGCGGAGGGTACGCGAAGCGCTTGGGGCGGCCGTCGTCCTCAGTGAGGGCGTTCTCGCCGTCCGTCCACTCGCCCGTCTTCTCCTTCTCGGCGAGGTAGCGCTTGAAGCGGCGGCCGATCACCTCGTGCATGGACCGGACGTCGTCCTGGCCTTCGAAGCTCTTGATCTGGAAGCGCCGGTATTCGCTCTTGCGCTGGAGGCCGTCCTCGAAGACGACCATCGACGCCACGACGTCGTCGCCCTGGAGGTGCGAGATGTCGTAGCACTCGATCCTGAGCGGGGCGCTGTCCAGGTCGAGGGCCTCGGCGATCTCTTCCAGGGCGCGCGAGCGGGTGGTCAGGTCGGAGGCGCGCTTGGTCTTGTGCAGGGCGAGCGACTGGAGCGCGTTGCGCCGCACGGTCTCCATGAGCGCCTTCTTGTCGCCGCGCTGCGGGATACGGAGGGAGACATTCGACCCACGGCGCTCGGTCAGCCACTCCTGGACCGGCTCCACGGGCTCGGGCAGCGCCGGGACGAGCACCTCCTTGGGAACGGAGTCGCCCTTCTCCTCCCCGTAGAGCTGCTGGAGCGCGTGCTCGACGAGGTCACCGGTGGTGACGGCCTCGACTTTGTCGGTGACCCAGCCGCGCTGGCCGCGCACCCGGCCACCGCGCACATGGAAGATCTGCACAGCGGCTTCCAGCTCGTCCTCGGCGACGGCGATCAGGTCGGCGTCGGTCGCGTCGGCGAGCACGACCGCGTTCTTCTCCATGGCCTTCTTGAGGGCCTCTATGTCGTCGCGCAGACGGGCGGCCCGCTCGTACTCCATCTCCTCGGCCGCGTCCGTCATCTGCTTCTCGAGACGGCGGATGTACGTCCCCGTACGGCCGGCCATGAAGTCGCAGAACTCCTCGGCCAGTTCACGGTGTTCCCCGTCGGAGACACGTCCGACGCACGGGGCCGAGCACTTGCCGATGTAGCCGAGGAGGCAGGGGCGGCCGGTACGGGCGGCGTTCTTGAACACGCCGGCCGAGCAGGTGCGGACGGGGAAGACGCGCAGCAGCAGATCCACGGTGTCGCGGATCGCCCACGCGTGCCCGTACGGACCGAAATAGCGCACGCCCTTGCGCTTGTGGCCGCGCATCACCTGCACGCGCGGGAACTCCTCGTTCATCGTCACCGCGAGATACGGATAGCTCTTGTCGTCGCGGTACTTGACGTTGAACCGGGGGTCGTACTCCTTGATCCAGGAGTATTCCAGCTGAAGGGCCTCGACCTCCGTGGACACCACCGTCCACTCCACGGACGCGGCCGTGGTGACCATGGTGCGGGTGCGCGGGTGGAGGTTCGTCAGGTCCTGGAAGTAGCTCGCCAGGCGCTGGCGCAGGCTTTTCGCCTTTCCGACGTAGATCACCCGGCGGTGCTCGTCGCGGAATCTGTACACCCCGGGAGAGTCCGGGATCTGTCCCGGCTTGGGGCGGTAGCTGGAGGGGTCGGCCATGTCTCACACCCTACTGGCGAGGACTGACACCGCGACGGCCTCCCGGCCCGCCTGTGGACACCGGCTCCCGCACCCGCGAGAGGCGGCGACGGCGCGTACGGATGGTGCAGTCGAGCATGTTGAGCATCAGGTGTTGTCGGGGCTTGGTCAACACGCTTCAATGCGGGGGACTCGGGGCCGTGCACCCCGCGCGCCGACCACGCGCCCCCGACGAGCCGCAAACCGACGGTCCGACCAGCCGTTGCGAACATTCACAGAAAGGTCCCCGCATGCGCCACGGCACACAGCACGCGGACATCGCCACGGCGGAACTGGAGACGGCCCTGGCGGGCGGCCCCTTCCATGTCGCGCTGCGCGCCGCGATCGCCGCACGCGGTCTGCCCCTCCAGCGGGTACAGCACCATCTGTCGCGGCACGGCGTCACGGTCGGGGTGACGAGCCTGAGCTACTGGCAGCAGGGCGCCCGGCGCCCACAGCGCCCCGAGTCGCTGCGCGCCGTACGCGCCCTGGAGGAGATCCTCCAGCTCCCGGACGAGTCGCTGATCCGGCTGCTCGCCAAGGCGGACGAACGCTCCGACCTGCAGCACCCCACGGGCCGCTCGTACCGCTCGTTCGTGGAGGCCTCCGGCGTCCTGGAACAGTTCCTGGCCGAGCTGGAGTCATCACTCGACGGGGGGCTGCACACCCTCGGCCACCACGAGCTCGTACGGATCGGCGCGCATCGCGAGTTGCTGGCGCGTGAGTCGCACCACATCGTGCGCGCCCACAAGGACGGCGTGGACCGCTATGTGGCCATCCACCACGGCGACCCCGGATGCGCTCCGGAACGGACAGAGGTCCGCGCCATGGAGAACTGCCGCACGGGGCGCATGCGTTGGCACCACGACACCGGACTACTGGTGGCCGAGCTGCTCTTCGACACGCGGCTGCGCGCGGGCGACACCTTCCTCTTCCGCTACGGCTTCGAGGACGGCACGGCCGGTGCATCCAGCGAGTACGTACGCGGGTTCGGCTTCGCGGGCGGGCAGTACGCGCTCCAGGTGCGGTTCGCCGAGGAGACGCTGCCCCTGCGCTGCCACCGGTTCACGCAGCACTCGCCGGCGGCACCACGCAGCGGCCGCCAGGAGCTGACGCTGAGCGGGAGCCATCGTTCGGTGCATCTCGTCGAACCGCGGGTCCGGTCGGGCATCGTGGGGATCAGTTGGGACTGGGACTGACCGCTTCCGGTTTCCGTCGCGTCGCCGGCCCGCCGACGGCCCCGGTCAGGCGCCCGGACCCACGATGATCTTCCCGCCCTTCGCCTCCACGGACAGCTCCTCCAGTGGGACGGTGGCCGGCGCCTGCAGCACCTTTCCCGTCGCCGCGTCGAACTCGCTGCCGTGGCACGGGCAGCTCAGCGTGGCGCCCTGAAGCTTGTTGATGGCGCAGCCGGCGTGCGTGCAGATCGAGCTG
Source organism: Streptomyces sp. NPDC048275 (assembly GCF_040652275.1). NCBI lineage: Bacteria > Bacillati > Actinomycetota > Actinomycetes > Kitasatosporales > Streptomycetaceae > Streptomyces > Streptomyces sp. NPDC048275. The sequence goes on along the minus strand of NZ_JBEZLR010000014.1, from coordinate 89,345 downwards.
AATGCCTTGAGGGAACCGTTCTCGGCGCGGCTGACCACGACGTTCTGCTCCCGGTACAGCTTGGCACCGCCCTTGGCGATCTCACTCTCCGCGCCCAGCTCGACGGGCGCGGTCGGCTTCGCCGGAGTCCCGCCACCGCCGGATCCGGCGCATGCGGTGAGGGCGATCCCGGCGATCGGGGTGAGCGCCGCTCCTCGCAGGACGGTACGACGGCCAGGCATGGTGCCTCCACAGGTTGACGCCGGTGCACGTCGACGATACCGGTACGGGTCATTCCGCTTTGAGTGGGTGTGTCGGTGAAGAGGACAGGTGGGGGCGGGGGCGGCAGGGGGCAGGGCGCAGTCGACGTAAACGTTTGCGCAAGCGTTTACGTCCGTCGCCTCATGCGATAGGTTCCCGCCTGGGAAGGGCCCCGGGGAGAGGCGGAGCGATGGCAACGATGGTCGATGTGGCGGCGCGGGCGGGGGTGTCCGTGGCGACCGTCTCACACGTGCTCAACAACACGCGCCCCGTGCTGCCCCACACGCGCCAAGCCGTCCTCGACGCCATCGACGCGCTCGGCTACACACCCAACGCCCTGGCCCGTTCGCTGGTCACCGCACGGACCCGGTCCATCGGGCTCGCGGTGTCGGCGATCAGCAACCCGTACTTCACGGAGATCTTGCAGGGCGTCGAGGCCGGCGCTCTGGAGCGTGGCTACGGCCTGCTCATCGCCGACCCGCACGACGACCCGCACCACGAGCGGAAGGTCGTCCAACTGCTGCATGAGCGACGCGTCGACGGCATGATCGTCGCGCCCTCGGCCGATCCGGAGGCGCTCCTGAACTACCTCGGGCAGCACGCCGTGCCGACCGTGGTCCTGGACCGACTGGTCGACGCCCCGGCCGACCGCCCCTTCCGCTTCGACCAGATCTGCGCCCAGAACGCCGAGGCCATGGCGCAGCTCGTCACCCACCTCGCCGAACGGGGCCACCGGCGCATCGGACTGATCGCGGGCCGGCCCGGGCTCAGTACCACGACCGAGCGGATCTCCGGCTACCGCCACGGCCTCGCGAGCGCCGGATTCCCCTACGACGAACGGCTCGTGGCGCACGGCGACTCCGAGGAGGAGGCCGCCGAGCGTGCCACCGGCGGCCTGCTCTCCCTCGCGGTGCCTCCGACCGCGCTCGTCACCGCGAACAACGTGATGACCATCGGCGCCCTGCGTGCCCTGCGCGAGCGCGGTCTGTCCGTGCCGGACGACCTGGCGCTGTGCTGCTTCGACGACTTCGCCTGGGCGGACCTGTTCACACCCCGGTTGACCGCGATCTCCCAGCCCGGCAGGGAGATCGGGGCGCAGGCGGTGCGACTGCTCCTGGAACGGCTGGCAGCTCCGCACCGCCCCGCCCGAACCGTGCGACTCCCCTGCACCTTCGTCCACCGCACCTCGTGCGGCTGCGCCGACATCTCCCGGTACGCCCGGACCCCCGAGCCCCTCCGGAACATCCAGAGCATCCAGAGCCCCACGAAAGGACCCATGTCGTGATCGTCGTCGCCGGTGAGGCCCTGATCGACCTGGTACCACAGGGCGCGGGCGCGCTCGTGAGTCTGCGGCCCGCGCGCGGCGGCGGACCGTACAACACGGCTGTGGCACTGGGCCGACTCGGCTCCCCCACCGCCTTCTGCTCCCGGGTCTCGCACGACGCCTTCGGCGAGGCGCTCCTGGGCGGGCTGCGCGAGGCGGGCGTCGATGTGTCCGCCGTGCAGCGCGGTACGGAGCCGACGACCCTCGCGGTCGCCTCCATCGGCGCGGACGGCTCGGCCGCGTACTCCTTCTACGTCGAGGGCACGGCGGACCGCCTGTTCGCGACGCCGGACCGTCTCCCGGACGGCACCAGGGCGGTGTCCTTCGGTACCTGTTCGCTTGTCCTGGAGCCCGGCGCGAGCGCGTATGAGGAGCTGATGCGGACCGCCGCCGCGCGCGGCGTGTTCACCGCACTCGACCCGAACATCCGAGCCGGGCTGATCCCCGACGCGGACGCCTACCGGGCCCGCTTCAAGAGCTGGTTGCCGTCGGTGTCACTGCTCAAGCTCTCCGAGGAGGACGCTCAGTGGCTGGGCGGCACCCCGCGTGAGTGGCTGGCGTCCGGCCCCTCGGCCGTCGTGATCACTCACGGCGGCGACGGCCTGACGGTGTTCACCCGCGACGGCGCCGTCCACCCCGTGCCCGGCGAACCGGTCGAGGTCGTGGACACGATCGGCGCCGGCGACACGGTGAACGCGGCCCTGCTGCACGGCCTCGCCGCGCGGGACGCACTGTCTCCGGAGGCACTGGCCGGCCTGGGCCCCGAGGGCTGGACCGACTTGCTGCGGTTCGCGGCGCGCGCGGCGGCGATCACCTGCTCACGAGCGGGCGCGGAACCACCGTTCGCCGCTGAACTCGGCGCCCTCTGAGGCCCGTTCGGCCTGTTGGATCAACCGCTGACGGCCCGCGGCGCCCCGGGCGAGTCGCCAGCACGCCGGGTTCGAGGCGATGGGCGAGTTCCGGCGCAGCGAACGGACGGTGCCCCACGGGGAGTTCCCGTGGGGCACCGTATTTCTTGGGACTTGTCAGGCCATGTACGCGTGGTCTGGTTCGCCCCTGCGCGTCCGGCCTGTTCAGGCTTTGGCGGCCCGTGTGGTCTTCTTCGCGGGCGTTGCCTTCTTGGTGGCCGTCTTCTTCGTGGCCGCTGCCGCCTTCTTCGTGTCCGTGTTGTTGACGGCCTTCGTGGCCGTCCGCTTGGCCGTCGACTTGGCCGCCGCCACCTTCTTGGCCGCGGTCTTGCGCGGGGCCTCCACGGGCTCTGCGTCGCTGATCCGGTCGGCGCCCAGGATCTCGCGCAGGAACTTGCCCGTATGGCTGGCCGGAACCCCGGCGACCTGCTCGGGCGTGCCCTCCGCGACGACGAGACCGCCGCCGTTGCCACCCTCCGGGCCCATGTCGACGACCCAGTCGGCGGTCTTGATGACGTCGAGGTTGTGCTCGATGACGATGACGGTGTTGCCCTTGTCGACCAGCCCGGAGAGCACCGTGATGAGCTTGCTGATGTCCTCGAAGTGCAGACCGGTGGTCGGCTCGTCCAGCACGTACACCGTGCGGCCCGTGGAGCGCTTCTGCAGCTCGCTCGCGAGCTTGACGCGCTGGGCCTCACCGCCGGACAGCGTCGGCGCGGACTGGCCGAGCCGGACGTAGCCGAGACCGACGTCGTTGAGCGTCCTCAGGTGGCGGGCGATGGCCGGGACGGCCTCGAAGAAGCCGAGGGCCTCCTCGATCGGCATGTCGAGAACCTCGGAGATGGACTTGCCCTTGTAGTGGACTTCCAAGGTCTCCCGGTTGTAGCGCGCCCCGTGGCAGACCTCGCAGGGGACGTACACGTCCGGCAGGAAGTTCATCTCGATCTTGATGGTGCCGTCGCCGGAGCAGTTCTCGCAGCGGCCGCCCTTGACGTTGAAGGAGAAGCGGCCGGGCAGGTAGCCCCGCACCTTCGCCTCGGTCGTCTCGGCGAAGAGCCTGCGGACGTGGTCGAAGACTCCGGTGTATGTGGCCGGGTTCGACCGGGGGGTGCGGCCGATGGGCGACTGGTCGACGTGCACGACCTTGTCGACGAGGTCGTCGCCCGCCACGCGCGTGTGCCGCCCGGGGACGCTCCGTGCGCCGTTGAGCTCGCGCGCCAGGTGCGTGTACAGGATGTCGTTCACCAGGGTCGACTTGCCCGAGCCCGAGACGCCGGTGACCGCGGTGAGCACGCCCAGGGGGAAGGAGACGTCGATGTCCTGGAGGTTGTTCTCGCGGGCGCCGTGCACCGTGAGCTGACGCCCCGGGGCGGTGGGGCGGCGGAGTTCCGGGAGCGGGATCTCCTTCTTGCCCGACAGGTACTGTCCGGTCATCGACTCGGCGTTGGCGAGCAGCTCCTTCAAGGGGCCGCTGTGCACGACCTTGCCGCCGTGCTCGCCCGCACCGGGGCCGATGTCGACGACCCAGTCGGCGACCTTGATGGTGTCCTCGTCGTGCTCGACGACGATGAGCGTGTTGCCCATGTCGCGCAGTCGGACGAGGGTCTCGATCAGGCGGTGGTTGTCGCGCTGGTGCAGGCCGATGGAGGGCTCGTCGAGGACGTACAGGACGCCGACGAGTCCGGAGCCGATCTGGGTGGCCAGGCGGATGCGCTGGGCCTCGCCGCCGGAGAGGGTGCCGGCCGCGCGGTTGAGCGACAGGTAGTCGAGGCCGACGTCGACCAGGAAGCGCAGTCGTTCGTTGACTTCCTTCAGGACGCGTTCGGCGATCTTCTTGTCGCGTGCGTCGAGCTTCAGCTCGCCCAAGAAGTCCGCGCAGTCGCTGATCGACATGGCGGAGACCTCGGCGATCGACTTCTCCATGACGGTGACGGCGAGGATGAGCGGCTTGAGGCGCGTGCCCTCACAGGTGGGGCAGGGCACCTCGCGCATGTAGCCCTCGAAGCGCTCGCGGCTGGCGTCGCTCTCCGCCTCGCTGTGCCGCCGCTTGACGAAGGGGACGGCGCCCTCGAAGGGCGTGGTGTAGACGCGCTCGCGCCCGTACCGGTTGCGGTACCGCACCTCGATCTGCGTCTTGTGGCCGTGGAGCAGGGCCTTCTTGGCACGCTGCGGCAGACCGGCGAAGGGGATGTCGGTCCGGAATCCCAACGCGTCCGCGAGAGCGCCGATCAGGCGGCCGAAGTAGTCCTTGGTGTGCCCGTGCGACCAGGGGTGGATGGCGCCCTCGTCGAGGGACTTGTCCTCGTCCGGGACGATCAGCTCGGGGTCGACCTCCATGCGCGTACCGATACCGGTGCATTCGGGGCAGGCGCCGAAGGGCGAGTTGAAGGAGAAGGAGCGGGGCTCCAGCTCCTCGAAGGACAGGTCGTCGTACGGGCAGTACAGGTGCTCCGAGTACATGCGCTCGCGCTCGGGGTCGTCCTCGGGGAGGTCGACGAAGTCGAGCACGACCATGCCTCCGGACAGGCCTAGGGCCGTCTCCACGGAGTCGGTGAGGCGGCGCTTGGCGGAGTCCTTCACGGTGAGGCGGTCGATGACCACCTCAATGGTGTGCTTCTCCTGCTTCTTGAGCGTGGGCGGCTCGGCGAGCTGGATCGTCTCGCCGTCGACCCGGGCCCGGCTGTACCCCTTGGTCTGGAGATCGGCGAACAGGTCGACGAACTCACCCTTGCGCTCGCGCACCAAAGGCGACAGCACCTGGAAGCGACTCCCCTCCGGCAGCTCCAGGACCCTGTCGACGATGGCCTGCGGCGACTGACGCGTGATGGAGCGGCCACACTCGGGACAGTGCGGCTTGCCGATGCGCGCGAAGAGCAGACGCAGATAGTCGTAGACCTCGGTGATGGTGCCGACCGTCGAGCGCGGGTTGCGCGAGGTCGACTTCTGGTCGATGGAGACCGCCGGGGAGAGGCCTTCGATGAAGTCGACATCCGGCTTGTCCATCTGTCCGAGGAACTGCCGGGCGTACGAGGAGAGCGACTCCACGTAGCGCCGCTGCCCCTCGGCGAAGATCGTGTCGAAGGCCAGCGAGGACTTGCCCGACCCCGACAGGCCCGTGAAGACGATGAGCGAGTCGCGCGGGAGGTCGAGCGAGACATTCTTCAGATTGTGCTCGCGCGCTCCACGGACGATGAGACGGTCGGCCACGCCGGTCCGCACCTTTCTTGAGAGAAGTGACAGGGGCGGGGCCCCCGTCCTTTTCAGACTAGGGGGAGCCACTGACAGCGCCGGTTGCTTTCCCTGGTTCACAACAATCCCGGGCCTTCCAGCATGCCCGACGCCACGCTCGAGCCTATAGCACGCACATTCGATTTGCGGGGGTGGCCGACCACCTTCACCCGAACGTGTGGCGGGACTAGGGTCGGCCTCATGATTGATCATGCGCGCGACCTGGAGTCTGTACGTGACGCGACCGAACGGCTGCTCAACGCAGCCGCCGCATGGGACAACGCTGCCGTGGCCGAGCCGTCACGGCTCCCCGGCTGGAGCCGCGGCCACATCCTCGCCCACCTCGCCCGCAACGCGGACGCGCTCGTGAACGTCCTCGCGGGGCGCCCCATGTACGTCTCCGGGGCCGCCCGCGACGCCGACATCGAGCGGGACGCACCGCGCCCCCTGAACGTACAGGTCACGGACGTGCGCGAGAGCGCGGCCCGCTTCCAGGAGGCGGGGACCGCGCCCGCGGACTGGTCGCGCACGGTGGAGCTGCGGGGCGGAGTCACGGACACCGCGGCCATGGTTCCGTTCCGGCGGTGGATCGAGGTCGAGCTGCACCATGTGGATCTGGGGATCGGCTACGAGCTCGAGGACCTCTCCGCCGAGTTCACCCGGCGCGAGATCGACTTCCTCACCTCACGATTCCTCGGCCACCCCGACGTGCCCGCCCTGGTCATCGAGGAGGACGACAAGCGCCGGATCCCCTCCGGCCGTCGCGAGGGCGAACCGGTCATCGTCACCGGCCGGCAGGCCGACCTGCTCGGCTGGCTCTCCGGCCGCCGCGACGGCTCGGGGCTGAGCACCGACGGCGGGCCACTCCCAGAGCTCCCCCCGCTATAGGCTGCCGTCATGACGTACAGCGGAGCGGTGAAGGTCGGCGGACCTGCCGACGTGCACGAGTTGCAGGACCTGATGATCTCCAAGGTCGCGGTCGGCCCGATGAACAACAACGCCTATCTGCTGCGCTGTCGAGCCACCGACGAGCAACTGCTGATCGACGCGGCCAACGACGCCGGCACGCTGCTCACCCTGATCGGCGACGACAGCATCGCGTCCGTCGTGACCACCCATCAGCACGGTGACCATTGGCAGGCACTCGCGGAGGTCGTGGCGGCCACGGGCGCCCGCACCTACGCGGGCCGGGACGACGCCGACGGCATCCCGGTGCCGACCGACGTCCTCGTGGGCGACGGCGACACGATCCGGGTGGGGCGCGTGGAGCTCACCGCGCGCCATCTCGTCGGGCACACGCCGGGCTCGATCGCGCTCGTCTACGACGACCCGCACGGACACCCCCATGTATTCACAGGGGACTGTCTTTTCCCGGGCGGTGTGGGCAACACGCGCAAGGACCCGAAGGCGTTCGCCAGTCTCATCCACGACGTCGAGACGAAGATCTTCGAGATGCTGCCGGACGAGACCTGGGTCTACCCGGGGCACGGCAACGACACGACGCTGGGCGCGGAGCGCCCGCATCTGCCGGAGTGGCACGCACGGGGCTGGTGACCACCGGCCTGATGACCACGGGGCTGGTGACCACGGGACTGGTGACCACGCACCAGGGGGCGTGAAGTCCATGAACGCGCGCCCCGTGTGAATCGAGCGCACGCGCCGGTGGCACGCGTGCGCTCCCGGCGCGCGCGGTGCCGCAGTCCACTGGAGGCAGCCCCGCACAGGACGACGGCTCCTGTTGCGGAACGGGCCGTCGGCCTGTCGATCCCCGCCCTCGGCCGACGGCCCCGGCAGGACGCTCGCCGGCCTGCGACCGGCCGCGCGGGCATCGAGCCCAACCACCCCTTGCAGCGCGCCGCGCCCCGCTCGCTCGGCCTCACCAATCGGCAGGCCCTGCGGTACGTCGTTCTCCCCCAGGCCGCGCGCCGCCAGGTACCGCCCCTGCTCAACGACCTGGTGTTCCTCCAGAGTCCGCTTACGCCTCCGCCTGCCCCGTCCCCGCCAGCGCGGCGACCCGCTCCACCGCGAACGCGTACCCCTGCACACCGCACCCCGCGATGACTCCGTCGGCCCGCAGCGAGACGTACGAGTGGTGCCGGAACTCCTCGCGCTGGTGAATGTTGGAGATGTGGACTTCCACCACCGGCAGGCCGTCACAGGTGTTGAGCGCGTCCAGGATGGCGACGGAGGTGTGTGAGTAGGCGGCCGGGTTGATCACGATCCCGGCGTGGTTCAGGCGCGCCTCGTGGATCCAGTCCACCAACTCGCCCTCATGGTTGGACTGGCGGAAGTCCGCCGTGCCACCGTGCGCGGCCGCCGCCTTGGCACACAGGGCCTCGACGTCGGCGAGCGTGTCGGAACCGTAGATCTCCGGCTGCCGTTGCCCGAGAAGGTTCAGGTTCGGCCCGTTGAGAATCATGATCGGGGCGTTGGCGAGGGTGCGGGGCACGGTTCCTCCGGTCCTTCCAGGTCGGCCGGTCCTTTTCAGGACGGGTCCTCTGCCGGTCCTTTCGGACCGCTGCTCAGACCCCGGTTTATCACGGTGCGGCGCGGCGCTGACGGCCCGTACCCTCCCGCCATGACGACACCCTCGTACCCTCCCAAGCCTTCGTCGGGCGACCGGATAGCGGTGATCTCACCGTCCTCGGGGCTGCCGGGTCTGTTCCCGCTCCCGTACGAACTGGGCTTGGAGCGGCTGCGCACGGAGTACGGCCTCGAACCGGTCGAGTACCCGACGACCCGCAAGATGGGCGCGACGCCGCGCGAACGCGCCGACGACATCCACGCGGCGTTCGCCGACCCGACGATCAAGGCGGTCATCTCGTCCATCGGCGGCGACGACCAGATCACCGTGCTGCCGCTGCTGGAGCGGGAGTTGATCCGCGACAACCCGAAGCCGTTCTTCGGCGTCAGCGACAACACTAACCTTCTCGCCTACCTGTGGAACGCCGGAGTCGTCGGCTACCACGGCGGCTCCGTGATGTGCGAGCTCGGCCGCCCCGGTGCCCTGGACCCGCTGACCGCTGAGTCACTGCGGGCCGCGCTGTTCACCTCCGGTCCGTACGAACTGCGCCCCGCCGACCGCTTCACCGACGTCAACAGCCCCTGGGAGGATCCGGCGACCTTCGACCGCGAGCCGGCCACTGAACCGGGTGGGGGATGGACCTGGCACCGCCCGGACCGCGTGATCGAGGCCCGCTCCTGGGGTGGCAACATCGAGATCCTTTCGTGGCTGCTGATGGCCGACCGCGAGATCGCGCCCGACCCTTCCGTGTACGACGGTCATGTGCTGTTCCTGGAGACCTCGGAGGACATGCCGAAGGCCGACGAGGTCTTCTGGATCCTTCGGAGCATGGGTGAGCGCGGCCTGCTGCGGCGCTTCCCGGCCCTCCTGATGGGCCGCCCGAAGGCGTGGTCGTTCGAGCGGCCCAACGGCGCGGAAGCGAAGGCCCGTTATGTGCGGGAGCAGCACGAGGCGGTACTCCGGGCCGTCGACATGTATGCCCAGGGCATGATGGTTGTTCTCGATGTGGACTTCGGTCACACCGATCCGCAGTTCGTCATCCCTTACGGAGGCACGATCCGCGTGGACGGCCCCTCCCGGCGCATCACGGTCACGTACTGACGCGGGCGCGCGGCAGTCGCGTGCCGAAAGGGAACCGAGCACCCACGCGCCCCCGTAACCGGTGGTCACCGTGGGTAGTTGACGCGGCATGCACGACGTACGCACCGTAAGGGCGCCTTCCATGCTCCGGCTCGCGGCAGCCTCGCTCGCGGGGACGGCCATCGAGTTCTACGACTTCTTCGTCTACGGGACTGCTGCCGCGCTGGTCCTCGGACCGCTGTTCTTCCCGACGTTCTCGCCGCTGGCGGGGACGCTGGCGGCCTTCGCGACGTTCGGCGTCGGGTTTGTCGCCCGCCCGCTCGGTTCGGTGCTGTTCGGGCACATCGGGGACCGGCACGGACGGCGCCCGGTGCTCGTCGCCTCCCTGCTGCTGACCGGTGCGGCGACCGTCGCGGTCGGCTTCGTGCCGACGTACGAATCGATCGGTACGGCCGCTCCCGTGCTCCTTCTCGTGCTGCGTTTTCTGCAGGGGCTGGGGCTCGGCGGGGAGTGGGGCGGGGCGGTGCTGCTGACCGCCGAGCACGCGCCCGCCGAGCGGCGCGGGCTGTGGTCGAGCTTCCCGCAGATCGGTCCATCGCTGGGGTTCGTTCTGGCCAACGGTGTGATGCTGGTGTTGTCGGCGACGCTGTCCGACGCGCAGTTCGCGTCGTGGGGATGGCGGGTGCCGTTCTGGGCCGCGGGTGTGCTCGCGGCGGCGGGGCTGTGGCTGCGCAGCTCGCTCGCCGAGAGTCCGCGATTTCTGGAGATGCGGGACCATGCGCGTGTGCCGCTCGTCGAGGTGGCGCGCGATCACTGGCGGCTCGTTCTGCTGACAGCCGGCGGACTCGCGGTCGGCTACGCGGTGTTCTACGCGGTGACGACCTGGGCGCTGGCCTACGGCGTCGAACGGCTCGGTGTGAGCCGTACCGTGATGCTGGCCTGCATCATGGCAGCAGTGGTGGTGAAGGGTTCCCTGACGCCGCTGGTGGCCCTGCTCGGCGACCGCTACGGGCGGCGACCGCTGTGCCTGGCGGGCTGTATCGGCGCGGCGCTGTGGATGTTCCCCATGGTCGCGCTGCTGTCGACCGGCGAACCTCTGCTGATGTTCCTCGGCTTCCTTGTGGCGCTGCTCGCGTTCATCACGATGTTCGCCGTGATCGCCGCGTATCTGCCGGAGTTGTACGAACCTCGGGTGCGCTGCACGGGCGCGGCGGTGGGCTACAACCTGGGCGGGGTACTCGGGGGCGCGCTCACGCCTCTCGTGGCGACGGCGCTGGCCGACGGAGAGCGGGTTCCCTGGGGTGTGGCCGCGTATCTGACGGGTGTCGCGCTGCTCAGTCTGGGGTGCTTCGCGCTGCTGCCGGAGACCCGCCCGGTGCCCCGTCTGGCGGTCGCACCGGCCACTGAGTGACCATCGGGCCGACTAGGGATTGACCGCGAGCTCCAGATACGCCGCGAACACCACCAGATGGACGCCTCCTTGGAGGGGGGTCGCGCGCCCGGGAACCACCGTCAGGGAGCTCACCACGACGGTCAGCGCGAGCAGCACCATGTGGGTGGGGCCGAGGCCGAGCACGAGTGGTCCGGAGAGCCAGATGGATGCCAGGGCCACCGCGGGGATCGTGAGGCCGATGCTGGCCATCGCCGAGCCGAGGGCAAGGTTCAGGCTCGTCTGCACCCGGTCGCGGCGGGCCGCCCGGACGGCGGCGATGGTCTCGGGGAGCAGCACGAGCAGTGCGATGATCACGCCGACCACGGAGTGCGGCATGCCTGCCGCCTCGACGCCTGACTCGATGGTGGGCGACACGCCCTTGGCGAGGCCGACCACGCCGACGAGGGCCAGGGCGAGCATCCCCAGGCTGATTCCGGCGGTACGGGCGGACGGGGCGCCCGCGTGGTCCTCCACATCGATCACTTCGCCCTGGCGGGTGATGGGCAGGAAGTAGTCGCGGTGGCGGACGGTCTGGGTCGTCACGAAGAGGCCGTACAGGACGAGTGAGGCGAGCGCGGCGAAGGTGAGCTGGGCGGTGGAGAACTCCGGGCCCGGCTTGCTGGTGGTGAAGGTCGGGAAGACCAGGCTGAGCGTGGCCAGCGTCGCGACGGTCGCCAGGGCGGCGCCGGTGCCCTCCGCGTTGAAGACGGCGAGCCCGTGCCGCAGCGAGGCGACGAGCAGGCACAGTCCGACGATGCCGTTGCAGGTGATCATCACGGCGGCGAACACCGTGTCGCGGGCCAGGGTCGAGCTCTTGGCGCCGCCGTCCGCCATCAGGGTGACGATGAGGGCCACTTCGATGATCGTGACGGCGACGGCGAGGACAAGCGAACCGAAGGGTTCGCCGACCCGGTGCGCGATCACTTCGGCGTGGTGGACGGCGGCCAGCACCGCCCCGGCCAGGACGAGCGTCACCAGCACGACGACCACGCCAGGCAGGTCACGGCCCCAGGTGAAGGCCAGCAGGACCACCGCGGCCACGGGCAGGACAGTCGTCCAGTGCGTCACGGGTGACCGGAGCCGAGCGATCATGCAGCGATCGTCGCAGGCATGGACGGGCCCCGCATTCCGATGGCAGCCAGGACTCGATCACCACGAGACAGCAGGCCGGAATGCCCCAGGACGGAAGCCCTCAGCGCCCGAGCGAGCGCCGGAAGCGGTGCCCGGCAATTTCGCCGTGCACCGCTCCCTGGGGACGGTCGCGTCCGCGTCTTCCCGCTCCTACGAGGGTCAGACGTCGATGCTGTCCTTCTGCGTCCCGTCGGTCTCCAGGACCCCTTCCGCCGCCTGCTTCTTGGTGGCGATGAGGCTGGTGATCGTGGTGATGACGAGGACCGCGCAGATCACGCCGAGCGAGACCGGGATGGAGATCTCGGGGACGTGGACGCCGGATTCGTGCAGCGCGTGCAGCACCAGCTTGACGCCGATGAAGCCGAGGATGACGGACAGGCCGTAGCTGAGGTGGACCAGCTTCTTGAGCAGGCCGCCGATCAGGAAGTACAGCTGGCGCAGACCCATCAGCGCGAACGCGTTGGCCGTGAAGACGATGTACGGGTCCTGGGTCAGCCCGAAGATCGCGGGTATGGAGTCGAGCGCGAAGAGCACGTCCGTGGTGCCGATGGCGAGCATCACGACCAGCATCGGCGTCATGACGCGCTTGCCGTTCTGCTGGATCCACAACTTGGTGCCGTGGTAACGGTCGGCCACGCCGAAGCGCTGCTCGGCGGCCTTCAGCAGACGGTTCTCCTCGTACTCCTCGTCCTCCTTGTCGGCTCGGGCCTCCTGGATCAGCTTCCAGGCGGTGTAGAGGAGGAACGCACCGAAGATGTAGAAGATCCACGCGAAACTCGCGATGATCGCGGCGCCCGCGGCGATGAAGATCGCGCGCAGAACGAGCGCTATGAGCACGCCGACGAGCAGCACCCGCTGCTGGTACTGCGAGGGCACCGCGAACTTCGCCATGATCAGGACGAAGACGAAGAGGTTGTCCACGCTCAGCGACTTCTCGGTGATGAAGCCCGCGAAGAACTCGCCGGCGGGCTGGCCACCGGAGAAGACGAGCAGTCCCAGTCCGAACAGTCCGGCCAGGGCGATCCAGACGATCGTCCAGATTCCGGCTTCCTTGATCGATACGTCGTGCGGCTTGCGGCCGATGAAAAAGTCGATGGCGATGAGGGCGGCGAGGCCCAAGATCGTCAGGACCCAAAGGGTCGGGGAAACCTCCACTGCGCCTCCGGCAGTTCGTAACGGCAAATTTCAGCGTCGTCGCTACCGGAGGTCTCTTCCACCCTGGACGGCTGTGACGCGTGATGCGTCCAGTGCCCATGGGCCGACGCCCCGGGATCTGGCCAGATCCGTATTGACGGGTACGCCGCAGCAGGTAGGGAGTACTCCCCTCCGTACGGAAGACAGTACCCGAATCACCAAGGAAAGGTAAAGAGCTTAGTAAAAGAAAGACCAAAAGCGCAGGTCAGATCTCTTTTACTGATGCTTGGTACAACCCTCCACAGGTCAGCGATTCCGCGGGTGGCGGGCCGCCGCCACCTGGGCCAGTACCTGCTGGAGCACCTGGCTGCCCGCCGGGACGAGTGCGGGCTCGTACGTCCAGGCGTGCCCGACCCACGGGTCGGCGAGGTGATCGTCGGGTACTGGGGTGAGTCGCAACAGCGAACGCCAGAGAGGGTCCAGCAGTGGCCCGTAGGCGGCGGCGTCCTCCCTGTCGGCCACCATCATCAGATGGACGCCGACGGCCGGGCCCTCGTCCGCGAGATAGCGCAGCTGGGTCACGGCACGGTCGTCGAAGCCGTGCGGGAAATCGTTGACGATCAGCAGTTGCTCGGCTGTGTCGAGGCCCGGCGGCAGCGCGTCGGCCGCTCCGCCGCGCACCGCCATCTGCACCAGGTCGACGCGCTGGGTGAGCCGCGCCAGAACGTCGGCGACGCCCCCGGCGCCGACCGCGGGCGGGCCGTCGAGCACTCCGGACCGGACCAGCGGCGCGAGGGACGAGGCTCCTGAACCGGCCGGGTCGATGACGTGCACCGCGAACTCACGTGCGGGATGGACGGCGAGCAGCCTCGCGGCGTGCGCCACCGCCGTGTCCATGGCCAGTCGGCGCAGCTCGTCGGAGTCGGCGAGCGAGTCGTCGAGGGTAGCCCGTCCGCTGTCGACCCATAGGCCGCGCTCGAGCGGCAGCCGGACCAGCATCGGGATGCGCAGACCCTCGCTCTCGGGCAGATGGAGGTCGCCGAGACGCAGGGCCATGGGGACCTCCATGGGCACCCGGTAGCCCTGCCAGACCGGGTTGTCCCAACGCGCGAAGGCCGCGGGCAGTGCGGGCTCGACCACCTGGGCCTCGGCGGTGAGCTGGGCGAGGTCCCGGTCGAGCGCCGCGCGGGCCTGGTCGACCAGACCGGCGTGCTTGGCCTGAGCCGCCTCGCGCGCGGCGTCACCCTGTCCGCCGATCCGGCTGCGCGGGTCGGACAGGACCTCGTCGAGCTCCTGCTCCATGCGCGAGTCGGCGAAGTCGACGGCGCTGCGATACGCGGCCGTGGTGCGCGCCAGGTCCTCGAACATGCCCCACACCTGGTTGTGGAGCCGCTCCTCCATGGACCAGCCCGTCGCGTCGCCCGCCACGGGCCGCGCGGGCTGCCCGGGCGGTGCCGGTGACGCGGTCGGCGAGGGTGGGGGAGGCGCGGCGGTCCGCCGGCCGGGGTGGCTGTAGTCGACCGGGCCGCCGACGGCCGCGGACGGACCGGGGATGGCTGAGGGGTCGCTCTGCGTGGGGCCGCTGCCCTGGTAGCTCGTCTGCGGCAGCGCCAGTCCTTGGGAAGCGGGCGCGTCGTACGGGGACTGCTGCGGCGGTACGGCCCCGGAGGCGCTCTGCGGTCCGGCGTACGGCTGATCCAGTCCCGAGGCCGAGGTGGCCGCCTGCCGTGAGCGGTCGGCGTCCGCCGTATGCGGTGGAGGTGCCGACATCGAGCGGGCCAGGCCCTCGGCGACGGCTTCATTGATGCTGCCCGCGAGCTGCTGAGCCTCCGGCAGGCCCTGGTCGGTGAGGAGTTCGGCGAGGCCGCCTGCGTACCCCTGGCCGACCGCGCGCACCTTCCAGGCGCCCTGCCTGCGATAGAGCTCCAGGGCAACGACGGCCGACTCTGCATCCAGGCCGGTGATGGTGTAGCTCGCGACCTCGGCACCGTCGAGGCCTGTGACCGCGACAAAGGGCGCGGCGAGGGCACCGAACCGGACCGGGCCTCCCCCGCTCTCGGCTTCGCTCGACGCTCGACCGGACGTACCCCCATCGCCGGTCGGCAGTGCGAGCAGCACATTGACCCGGTGTACGGCCACCGGCAGGGCGTCCAGGTCGAACGCGAGGCGGTGGTCGGCCGCCGCCTGCTGGGAGACCTCGAGTCCGGGCAGTGTGGGCGCGCCCGGGTGGGCCACCCATTCGACACCCCGGACCCTGCCTTGCTCGTCGCTGAGCGTGACCCCGGCCACGATCGGTCTGCCGGCCGATACGCGGACTTCAAGACGGACCTGGGAGAGCGGGTGGTTCTGCCCGCGGACCAGCTCGGCCGTCATCGCCTTGTCCCCCTGTGTCGCTTCGTGGGCCGCGCCCGGCCGCCTACAGGTGCGGCAGGATCGCGGGCATCAGGTCCTGGAAGGTGCGGCCGTTGGCCGGCGTGCCGAGGGCCGTCATCTGCCAGCCCGTGCCCGCACGGTGCACCTTCGCCATGATCTGGGCCGTGTACTGTCCGCCGCCCGCCAGCGTGTAGCGGGCGAGCTCCTGGCCGTTGGTCTCGTCGACCAGACGGCAGAACGCGTTCTGCACCTCTTGGAAGGTCTGGCCCGTGAAGGAGTTCACGGTGAAGACGATCTGGTCGATGTGGACCGGGATGCGCTGCAGGTCGACGAGGATCGCCTCGTCGTCGCCTCCCTGGCCGACGCCGCCGACCAGATTGTCACCGGTGTGCCGCACGGAGCCGTCGTCGCTGACGAGGTGGCGGAAGAACACGACGTCGACGGGCTGCTTGTCGGCGAACAGCACGGCGGAGGCGTCGAGGTCGATCTCCCGGGTGCGCGAGCCGAACAGACCGCGCCGGGGAGCCGCCTGCCAGCCGAGACCCATGCGCACCGCGGTGAGGGTGCCCCCGTCCTTCTTCTGCAGGCTGATGGCCTGGCCCTTGGTCAGATTGATACCGGGACCACTGGGCGTACTGCCCTTGGATACGTCCACCACGCGCTGTTCCCCTCTCGAGCTGTCCCCTGTTTCCGCGGACACCGCGGATGACCAGAACACTACGCAGCGGCATCGACGGCGCCGAACCCTGGGGCGCATTTTGTGTCGGTGTTGCAACACAGTGCGCATATGCCCAGGTCCGGCGTCGGCAGCGGGGACGTCAGGCCAGCCCCGCCTCCTTCATCTGCCGCAACTCCTTCTTCATCTCGGAGACCTCGTCGCGCAGTCGGGCCGCGATCTCGAACTGGAGGTCGGCCGCGGCGGCACGCATCCGCTCGGTCAGCTCCTCGATCTGCTCGGCGAGTTCGGCCGCGGGGCGGTCGGTCGGCACCGTCTCCTTGGCCTTGCCCTTGGCGGACTTGGCCGCCTTGCCGCCGAGCGAGGGCACGGGGGCCTTGGCTCCCTTGCCGTCCTTCGCCTTGCGGTAGCCCGAGCCGAGCAGCTGCTCCGTGTCGACGTCCTCGCGAGCGATCTGCGCCACGATGTCGTTGATCTTCTTTCGGAGGGGCTGTGGGTCGATGCCCCTCTCCTTGTTGTACGCGACCTGCTTCTCCCGGCGGCGGTTGGTCTCCTCGATGGCCTTCTCCATCGCCGGGGTGATCCTGTCGGCGTACATGTGGACCTGGCCGGACACATTGCGCGCCGCTCGGCCGATGGTCTGGATCAGCGAGGTGCCCGAGCGCAGGAAGCCCTCCTTGTCGGCGTCGAGGATCGACACCAGGGAGACCTCGGGCAGGTCGAGGCCCTCACGCAGCAGGTTGATGCCGACGAGGACGTCGAACTCGCCCGCACGCAGCTCGCGCAGCAGTTCGACGCGACGCAGGGTGTCGACGTCGCTGTGCAGATAGCGCACCTGGATGCCGAGCTCCAGGAAGTAGTCGGTGAGATCCTCGGCCATCTTCTTGGTGAGCGTGGTCACCAGGACGCGCTCGTCCTTCTCGGTGCGGCTCCGGATCTCGTGCACCAGGTCGTCGATCTGACCCTCGGTGGGCTTGACGACGACCTCGGGGTCGATCAGACCTGTGGGGCGGATGATCTGCTCCACATAGCCGTCCGCGCGGGAGAGCTCGTACTTGCCGGGGGTCGCCGACAGGTAGACGGTCTGGCCGATGCGCTTTTGGAACTCCTCCCATTTCAGGGGGCGGTTGTCCAGTGCGGACGGCAGTCGGAAACCGTGGTCGACGAGGGTGCGCTTACGGGAGGCATCGCCCTCGTACATGGCGCCGATCTGCGGCACGGTGTTGTGTGATTCGTCGATGACGAGCAGGAAGTCTTCCGGGAAGTAGTCCAGGAGTGTGTTCGGCGGGGAGCCGGGTTCGCGGCCGTCGAAGTGCATCGAGTAGTTCTCCACGCCGGAGCAGGAGCCGATCTGGCGGAGCATCTCGATGTCGTAGGTCGTCCGCATCCGCAGGCGCTGGGCCTCCAGGAGCTTGCCCTGCTTCTCGAGCTCGGCGAGGCGCTCCCCCAGCTCCTTCTCAATGTCGTTGACGGCGCGCTCCATGCGCTCGGGGCCCGCTACGTAGTGGGTGGCCGGGAAGACGTGCAGCGAGGTGTCGTCGCTGATGACCTCTCCGGTGAGGGGGTGGAGCGTGGAGAGGGCCTCGATCTCGTCGCCGAACATCTCGATGCGGACGGCCAGCTCTTCGTAGACCGGGAAGATCTCGATGGTGTCTCCGCGGACCCGGAAGGTGCCTCGGGCGAAGGCCACGTCATTGCGCGTGTACTGGATGTCGACGAAACGGCGCAGCAGGTCGTCGCGGTCGATCTCGTCGCCGACCTTGAGCTGGACCATCCGGTCCACGTACTCCTGCGGAGTACCGAGGCCGTAGATACAGGACACGGAGGCGACCACGATGACGTCGCGGCGGGTGAGCAGCGAGTTGGTCGCGGAGTGGCGCAGGCGCTCGACCTCCTCGTTGATCGAGGAGTCCTTCTCGATGTACGTGTCCGACTGCGGGACGTACGCCTCGGGCTGGTAATAGTCGTAGTACGAGACGAAGTACTCGACCGCGTTGTTCGGCAGCAGCTCGCGGAATTCGTTGGCCAGCTGGGCGGCCAGCGTCTTGTTCGGCGCCATGACGAGCGTGGGGCGCTGGAGCTTCTCGATCATCCACGCGGTGGTGGCGGACTTGCCGGTGCCGGTCGCACCCAGCAGCACGACATCCTTCTCACCTGCGCGGATGCGCTTGTCCAGCTCGGCGATGGCCGCCGGCTGGTCACCGCTCGGCTGGTAGGGGCTGACGACCTCGAAGGGCGCCACCGAACGTTCGATCTCTGATACGGGCCGCATGGGTTCCACCGTACGACCCCGCACTGACAACGGGGTCGGATCACCAGCTCTGCGGGGTGCGGGAGCTCCGGCGTCCACGGTCTCGTCCGGGGCCGGGCCGGTCCTGACCGGGGCGGGGCGAGGGACGGCGGCCGGGGTGCGGGGCGGCGGGGTGGGCCGGGATGCCGGGCTTGCGGTCCGTGGGTGTCCAGTCGGGCTTGCCCATGACCATCAGCGGGTCGAACATCACAACGACACCGGCGAGGCACAGGAAGACCAAGGGGCCGATCATCATGGGCGCGAGCAGCGCGGCGGCCGACTCGCCTCCGGGGTTGTTGGACGTGCCGTGGAGATGGACGCTGAGGGCGGCCATGCCCACGTAGTGCATACCGCTGACGGCCAGCCCCATGACGAGAGAGGCGCCCACACTCCAGAGGAATCCCCGGACCTGCCCGGCGGCCCACAGGGCCGCGGTGGCGGCGACGACGCCTATGACCACCGAGGCGGAGACGGTGAGCGTGTTGTACTCGAGTTTCCCGTTGAGGCGCATGCCCGCCATGCCCAGGTAGTGCATGGAGGCGACTCCCAGACCGGTGATGGTGCCCCCGGTGAAGAGCGCCGTTCCGGTGGCGCCCCGATAGCCGACGATGAAGATCCCGATGCCGACCATCACGATGGCCACACCCAGGCTCGCGAACGTCGTCGGTTTGTCGTAGTGGACCGGGGTCTCCTCGACCGCGAACCCCATCATCGCGATGAAGTGCATGGTCCATATGCCCGACGCGATCGCCACCGAGCCGAGCGCGAGCCAGCCGGCGCGCCACGAGTGGGCGACAAGCATCGATCTGGTGGTACAGCGCAGCCCCAGTGCTCCGCCCAAGCAGGCCATGAAGTACGCCACCAGCGGTGTGACGAGTCCGTAACTGAAGCCGTCGACCGTGCCCTGCATGCGCGGCTGCCCTTCCCGCCGTATTACACCCGAAATTCCCGGAAATGCCCCACCCTGAGGACCGTACTAATGGCCAGGGTTGAGTGCAGAGAGTATGACCCCCACCGGAATGGTCGAACGATTTTCCGGCAAAGAATCACGACCTCGCCCCACTTGTGCGGCGCCAGTGAGCGGACTTGGGCAACTCCATTCAATCCGTGCCCATCCCGCACCCCTCCTCCATTGACCCTCTGCTGCCACTCTTGAGCTGTCCGTGATCGCTCGACGTGAGGAGTACGCATGCACGCGCGCGTTGCCGCCACGACCGCCGCGCTTCTCGGGAGTGCCGTCCTGATGGTGCCCGACCTCTACGCCCAGGTCGGCTCCCAGGGGAACCGCCCGGTGATCGTCTCCCACCGTGGTGCTTCCGCCGACGCGCCCGAGAACACCCTGGCCGCCATCGACAAGGCGGCCGCGATGGGATTCGACTGGGTCGAGAACGACGTGCAGCGCACCAAGGACGGCGAACTCGTCGTCCTCCACGACGACACGTTGGCGCGTACGACCGACGTCGAGGAGGTGTATCCCGACCGGGCCCCCTGGAAGGTCAAGGACTTCACCGCCGCGGAGATCGCGCGTCTGGACGCGGGGAGCTGGTACAGCCCCTGCTACGCGGGTACACGCGTGCCGACGCTGAAGCAGTACATGAACCGCGTCTCGCACAACCACCAGAAGCTCGTCCTGGAGATCAAGAACCCCGAGCTCTATCCGGGCATCGAGCAGCAGACCCTCAAGCTCCTGGGCAACGAGGGCTGGCTCGATCCGGACCACGTCGGGAACAGACTGATCGTCCAGAGCTTCAGCGCCCAGAGCGTGCGGACGGTGCACGATCTGCGCCCCGACATCACGACGGCCTTTTTGGGCACGCCGTCGGTCGAGCGGTTGCACGAGTACGCGCGGTTCGCCGACCTGATCAACCCGGACTACACCTCCGTCTCATCCGGCTATGTCTCCGCGGTCCACGCGCTCGACGGACCGCACGGCAGGCCCATGGAGATCTTCACCTGGACCGTGGACGACGCGGACACCGCTCGACGCCTGGCGGGCTACGGCGTGGACGGTGTCATCACGAACAAGCCCGACGTGCTCCGCAGCGCCCTGGAGGGGAGATGAACGGCCCCCTCGTGGGCTTTCTGGCCCCCTCGTGAGCTTCTCTCCTCCGTGGTGCGGACGCGGGGCCGGAGTCCGGGCCACGGGTGTTGTCAGTGGCGCGCCGTACGGTGGGTCGCATGAACAGCCATGGGCAGGACGAGCACTGGATCGGGTGGACCGTCGTGGGCACGGACATCGGTCCGCTGCTCCTGGCGGCGACGCCCGACGGTCTGGTGTGCGTGGTGTTCCACGCCACGGACGCGGTGCGCGACAAGGCGCTCGAGCGGCTCGCGTCGCGTCTGGGCACCGAACCCGTCGAGGCTCCCGAGTCGCCGCTCCTGGCCGAGGCGATACGTCAGATCACGGCGTACTTCGCGGGCGAGCGGCGTGACTTCGAGCTGCCATTGGACTGGTCGCTGATCTCCGGGTTCAACCGCCAGGTGCTGCGCGAACTGGCTTCCGGCGTTCCGTACGGGGCGGTCGTGGGCTACGGAGATCTGGCCCGGCGGGTCGGCCAGCCGGGCGCGGCGCAGGCCGTGGGCGTGGCCATGGGCTCGAATCCGCTGCCGGTCGTCGTGCCGTGCCACCGGGTCGTGGAGAGCGATGGCGGCATCGGAGGGTTCGGGGGCGGGCTGGAGACCAAGCGGAAGCTGCTCGCGCTGGAGGGGGTACTTCCGGAGCCGCTGTTCTGACGGCACAGGCGGCACGGCTCCGACGACACTGACGGCACGACGACAACCGCGAGGGGAGGCGGCGAGCCATCGTGGCGCCGTGCCCGTGCCCATGGACGCGGGCGCGGGCGCGATACCGACCCTGCGGCGATTCGCTTTCGGGGTCGCGCCCACCGCGACGGTCACCGGGAGTGCTCGTACCAGGGGTGCTCCCGAGTGCGGGAGCACCCCTGGTACCCATCTCCTGCCCGCGAACTACTCGTAGTGCCGTGCCTCAAACACGTTTCCGTCCGGATCGCGGAAGTAGAAGCTGCGCTTGGCCATTCCACGGGCGCCGTAGGAGTCGTACGAGAAGCCCGAGAGAGGGACGGACCGCTCCTCCAGGCGGGCCCGCAGCGCGTCGAAATCGTCCTCCTGGAGGGACAGGCATACGTGGTTGACCGGATGTCCGGCGCTGTCGGTGCCTCCGGGGACCATGTTCATGTACGCCGCCAAGGGGAGGGGCGCGAGGTCGAAAATGGTCTCTTCATTGAGGCGTACGGAGGGGAACGACGCCTTCCCGGCGGCGTATTCGGCGACCTGCAGAGGCTCCAGGCCGACCGTCTTCCCGTAGAAGTCGGCCGAGGCGAGCGGATCGCGCACCCAGAGGACGACGTGGTCGAGACGTGGGGAGTTGTCCGTCATGCCCCCAGGCTGGTGTCGTACACCGAAGGTCGCAAGGGTTTGGCCGGGCGCGCCGCCCGCCAGAGATGAGGAAAGGCGACCGACAGGAGGCAGGCGCGTGATCGTGGTGTCCGAAGAGGTACGGGAGGCGCTCGACGCGCGCCGACCGGTGGTGGCCCTGGAATCGACGATCATCGCGCACGGGCTGCCGCGCCCGCGCAATCTGCAGGTCGCGCTGGAACTGGAGGACGTCGTACGGCGGGAAGGTGCCGTACCCGCGACGATCGCCGTACTGGACGGGCGGCCCCACGTCGGACTGGACAAGGAGCAGTTGGAGCGGGTCGCCAACGAGGACGGGATCCGCAAGCTGGGGCACCGCGATCTGCCGCTGGCGGTGGCGGCGGGCGCGAGCGGGGCGACGACCGTGTCGGCGACGGCGCTGCTGGCCGCGCTGGCGGGCGTCCGCGTGTTCGCGACGGGCGGGCTGGGCGGCGTGCACCGGGAGTGGACGGTGACGCAGGACGAATCGGCTGACCTGGGCCTGCTGGCGCGTACCCGGATCACGGTGGTGTGCGCGGGCGTCAAGTCGATCCTGGACGTACCGGCGACGCTGCAGCGCCTGGAGACGCTGGGCGTCGCGGTGGCCGGGTACGGCACCGATCGCTTCCCTGGTTTCTACCTGTCCGACTCGGGGCATCCGGTGGACTGGACGCTGGAGTCCCCAGGGCAGGTGGCGGATGTCATGCGCGCGCAGGACGCACTGGACGGCCCGGACTCGGCCCTCATCGTCGCGAACCCCGTCCCCGAAGAGGAGCAGCTCGATCCCGTGCTGCACGCGCGCGTGCTCACCGACGCGCTGCACGCGTGCGAAGCGGAGGCCGTGACCGGACAGGCCGTTACACCGTTCCTGCTCGACTATCTGGTGCGGCACACCGATGGCGCGTCACTGAGCGCCAATCTGGCGGCGGTGCGCGGCAACGTACGACTCGCGGCGCGGATCGCGGCGGCCTGGGCCGGGGCGTGAGCCAGACAGATCACAGCCGCCCGAGCCAAGGCGGAAGCCAGACGGATCACAGCGGCCCGCGCCAAGGCGCGAGCCGAGCCGGTCGGGACGGTGCCGACACCGGTGCGGACGTGCCGACGGGAGCGCTGCTCGTCGTCGGTGACGTGGTCACGGACGTCGTCGCCCGGTACCGCGGGCCGCTCATGACGGGCACCGACACGGCCGCCGCGATCCGAACCCTGCCGGGCGGGGCCGGTGCCAACGTCGCGTGCTGGGCGGCGCATTGGGGCTGCGCGGACGTGCGGCTGCTCGGCCGGGTGGGGGCGGATGCCGCGGCCTGGCATGAACGCGAGCTGGCGGCTTGCGGCGTACGTCCCCTCCTCGTCGTCGATCCGCAGGCGCCGACGGGGACAGTGATCTGCCTGGTGGACCAGGGCGCCTCGGCCGAGCGGACGTTCCTCACGGACAGCGGGGCCTCCCTGCGCCTCGAATCCGGCGACTGGTCACCCACGCTGCTCGACGGTGTCGCGCGGCTGCATCTGTCCGGCTACCTGTTCTTCTCCGAGCCGAGCCGGGCGCTGGTGTCGGTGGCGGTGGAGTCGGCACGCGCGCGTGGCGTACCGGTGAGCCTGGACCCGGCGTCGGCGGGGTTCCTCTCTGAGCTGGGTGTGGACCGCTTCCTCGCGCTCGCCGAGGGCGTCGACCTCCTGCTGCCCAGTCGCGACGAGGCGTTCCTGCTCACGGGCCTGCCCGATCCTGCGGACGCGGCGGCCAAGTTGAGCCGCCACGTCCCTCTGGTCGTCGCGAAACAGGGGAGTGACGGAGCCCTCGTGGCCCGTTCGGGCGCCGTACAGGCCCATGTCCCGGCGGCGCCCGCGACACCCCGCGACACCACAGGCGCCGGTGACGCCTTCACCGGCGCGTTCCTCGCCGCCCTCCTCGCGGGCGCCGAGCCCGAGGTCGCGGCGGTGGACGGGTGCAGGGCGGGAGCGGCGGCGGTGGAGCGGATAGGGGGGAGGCCGGAGGGGGCGAGCCGGTAGCGCCCGGCGCCCGCGCCTGCCCCTCTCCCCTATCCCTCTTTTATCCCTCGTTCTCCTGTCCGCCTGCTTGCGCGCCGCCGATCCCTACTTGCGCCCCCACGCCGAGATCATCGGCGCAGTCGCCAGATCCATCGTGCCGGAGGCCACGTTGGTCAGGTGGCGGTCGATGTCCTCGTGGGTGGCGAGGCCCGCGGCGACGAGCCGGTCGCGGATCTGACGGATCGTCGCGGACTCCAGGGCCGCGCAGGCGGGCGAGGTGACGGGGAAGTACGCTTCGGCCTCCACCTCGCGCAGGCCCGCCTCGCGGAGCAGCCGCGGGAGTTTGCGGCCGTAGGCGAGGTCGGCGCCGCGCTCGGCCAGCAGGGTGCGGAAGCCCTGGCGCAGCCGGTTCGCGAGCTGCTGCTCCGGACCGTACTCGTCGGGGCAGAGCAGGGGCTGCAGAGCGGGGTCGGCGTCCTCGAGGAGAAGTCTGCCGCCGGGCCGCAGCGCCTTGACCATCGACCGCAACGCCCGCTCCCGGTCGGGCACATGGACCAGCACGAGCCGTGCGTGCACGAGGTCGAACCCTTCCCACGGCGGTTCCTCCGCGCCTACGTCGTGCACACGGACCTCGACCGGCGGGCGGGCCGCCGAGGCCGCCCACGAGGTGTCGATGTCGGTCGCGATGACCCGCCCGGTCGGGCCGACCTTTTTGGCCAGCCAGGACACCACCGACGTGCCGCCCGCGCCGACCTCCCAGCAGCGCCAGCCGGACCCGATACCGAGGCGCTCGATGTGCCGGAACGTCGTGGGGTCGAAGACAGTGGCGAAGGCGTCGAAGCGCTGCGCCGCCTCGGACTGCCGGTTGGCGAGGAGATATCCATCGATTTGCGTCATACCGAGATCATCCCAGTTGACCCGCCTGACCGGAATGGCCGACGCTCCCGATGTCGACACCGACGCGATTCGCGTGGTCCGCCCGTCCGCAGCTGCGGATTCCTCCGGGCGCAGGGCGCTCACCCCATCTCATGGACCGGAACGGAATCTTCCGTTCCCACAGGCTTTCCCGGAGATCGATTCCGCCTGGCAAACTGTCGTGTCAAGGCGCAAAGTGCGGCGCGGGGGATCCACGCAAGGAGATCCAGATGTCCATGGCAGGGAATCTGCGGAAGGTCACGGCCCTCGGCGCGGTCGACGGCCTCCGCAAGGTGGCACGGCTGGCACGGCGGCGCGCCCGTGTCGACCTGAGCCACCCCGCCCGGTCCCCGCTGGGCTCGGCGGTGGTGAACTGCGTGGCATATCAGGACGGCGCCCGAGTGCCCGGCGGCAGTGATCTGGTCGACACGGTCGAGCGGATCCGCAAGAGCGACGAGGGGTTCGTCTGGCTCGGCCTGCACGAGCCGACCGACCGGGAGTTCGCGGGCGTCGCCGAGCTCTTCGACCTGCACCCCCTGGCCGTCGAGGACGCGGTGGAGGCCCATCAGCGCCCGAAGCTGGAGCGATACGGCGAGACGCTGTTCGCGGTGTTCAAGACGGTTTGCTACGTCGAACACAAGGAACTGACAGCGACCAGCGAAGTGGTCAACACCGGCGAGATCATGGTGTTCCTCGGACCCGAGTTCGTCATTACCGTGCGCCACGGTCGGCACGGATCCCTGGGCCCCCTGCGCGAAGAGCTGGAGGCCGATCCGCAGCAGCTGTCCAAGGGGCCGGCCGCGGTGCTGCACGCCATCGCGGACCACGTGGTCGACGACTATGTGAGCGTCACGGACTCCGTCCAGGCCGACATCGACCAGGTCGAGGCCGATGTGTTCGCCGAGGACGGCGCACGGGTCGACGCCGGCCGGATCTACCAGCTCAAGCGTGAACTCCTGGAGCTGAAGCGGGCCGTATCCCCGCTCGCCCGCCCGGTCCAAGAGCTCGCCACCCGGCCGATACGCGTGGTCGACCCGGAAATACAGGCGTACTTCCGGGATGTCTCCGACCATCTGCTGCGCGTCACCGAGCAGATAGCCGCCTTCGACGAACTGCTCAACTCGATCCTGCAGGCGCACCTCGCGCAGGTGACGGTGGCTCAGAACGAGGACATGCGGAAGATCACGGCATGGGCGGCGGTCATCGCCGTACCGACGATGGTCTGCGGGATGTACGGCATGAACTTCGACCACATGCCGGAACTGCACTGGAGGTTCGGCTATCCCCTGGTCCTAGGGGTGATCACCGCCCTCTGTCTCGTTCTGTACCGGGGATTCAGGCGCAACGGCTGGCTGTGAGACGCATGAGACGCACCTCGCCCGGCACGGCCGGCCGGACGAGAGCGTGTTCTCATGACCCGTGTGAGCGGGGGATTCAGCGCGGTCAGCGCGTCGCGCTCCTCGCGTAGACGCTCTCGACCCAGGCGGCGAGCTGTTCGTCCGTCAGGTGCTGGGCCAGGTCGGCCTCACTGATCATGCCGACCAGTCGCTTGTCCTCGATCACGGGAAGTCGGCGTATCTGGTGCCCCTTCATCTCTTGGAGCACCTCGCCGACATCGGCGCCCGCCTCGATCCAGCGCGGGGTGCCCTGAGCCATCTCGCCCGCGGTGATCCGAGCCGGATCGTGACCCATGGCCACACAACCGACGACGATGTCGCGGTCGGTGAGGATGCCGCAGAGCCGTTCGTTCTCGTCACTGATGGGCAGCGCGCCCACGTTGAGCTCGCGCATCAACTGGGCGGCGCGGTCCAGGGTCTCGTGGGCGGGAATCCACTGAGCGCCACGGTGCATGATGTCTTTGGCGGTGGTCATGAAGTACCTCCCGGTGCCGGAAGGCCGGCGCGGCGCGGAACACACCGCTAGTCCCGGCGCCCTACATTCTTGCCGCGTCGCCAGGGATGCGCACCCGGAGGTCCACGGGGCGCGCACCCCGAGGTTCAGACAGAGAAGCCGACGATCTTCTGGGGAACGACGCGGATGATCAGGCGCACCTCGTCGTCCTTCTCACCGGGAGGGTCGATGCCGAGGTACTTGTGCGAGAGCTCGTAGGGGAGGCGCTTGTACTCGTCGGGGAGGATCTCGGCGACACCGCGGATCTCGACCGAGGTGTAGGGGTTGGCGAGATCGAAGACCGAAAGGCTGACGCGGGGGTCGCGTTCGAGGTTGCGCACCTTTTGGCGGCCGGCAGTCGACGAGAAGACCACGGTGTCGCCCTCGCGCTTGATCCACACCACCGAGTTGTGCGGGGTGCCGCCGGGGCCGAGGGTGGCGACGCTGGCGAAGTTCTTGCCGTCGAGGAGGCTGCGCACAGGGTCGCTGAAGGCGACCGATTGGCCCGAGGAAGGCGTCATGGACACAGACTAACTACATGTGCATGCATATAAAAGTGTTTCGGGTCGGTCCATGCGATCAGCCGTTCCACGCGGGGCGACGGGGGTCGTCCGCGCGGACCAGCACGTCGGCCGTGGCTCCCGGGTCCACTTCCGTCTCGTAGCGCGCGAAGGCGGGGAGGGTCCAGTGCTCGGGCTCCGGGGTGCGGCGGCTCAGGGCACCCGGGGAGAGGAGGACATGGACGCTCAGGTCGAACGGGAACCAGTGATGCAGGAGGAGGGGGCCGTGGAGCAACAGCAGCCCACGGGGCGGAAGTTGGACGTAGGGGCTGCGGGTGGCTCGGTCGGCGGCCGGGTCCCAGAGGTCGGGCAGTACACGACCGTCGCCCCCGGGTTCGAGGGGGCCGAAGACCTCGCGCCACAGGGCACCGGTGTCGAACCAACTGTTGTAGTACGCCTCGACGTCCTCGTGGCCGTACTCGAACCGGAGCGACGCGGGGCGCAGGAAGCCCTCTGTGCCGATCACGAGCGAGGACCGGCCGCGTATGCGCAGCGCCTCGGACACGCGGTGCGCGAGGTCGCCGGGGCTGGCTGCCGGGGCTCCGTCGAAGGCGATGCGTGGCCAGGGGCTGCCGTCGTCCGGTTTCAGGTCGAGCAGACGATCGGCGAGGAGGTCGCCGAGCCGTTCCCAGGTGATCGGTTCGAGTCGCACAGGGCCCATGATGCGTCAGCCCCCGGTCAGGACGTGTTCCCCCCGTGGGTTCGGCGGGCGGCGAGCAGGTGCGGGAGGTGGGTCTCGCTCCAGGCCCGGGCGGCGTCGAGCAGGGGAATCAAGGTGCGACCGAGAGGGGTGAGGGCGTATTCGACGCGGGGCGGGTTCTCGTCGTATGGAGTGCGGTTAAGCAGGCCGTCGCGTTCCATAGCGCGCAGGGTCTCGCTGAGGACCTTTGGGGTGACGGACTTGAGGGGGATACGGAGTTCGGTAAAGCGGCGCGGGCCGCCTTCGAGACATCGGACGACCATGCCGGTCCACTTGTCGCCGACCCGGAAGGGCATCGCGGAGGAGGGGCAGACGGGGTCGAACATGTCCGCGTGCAGCGGGGCGAGCCGTATGCCGTCGTCGGTGGAGTCGGTCATCGGACGAGGCTAGCGCCGATACCGTTGAAGTAACCGGGCACCCTGCCCGTAGCGTCCGGGCAAGGCGGCGAAATGCGCTGCCGGGCAAGGGGGTTGGGCATGGCGGGGATCGTCGTCTTCGGTGCCGGAGGGCGGGCCGGGCGGGCGGTGACGGTGGAGGCACGCGGGCGTGGGCACGAGGTGACGGCCGTGGTGCGGGAGCCCGGGCGGTATCCGGATCTCGGGGCGGAGGGTGTCGCGGTCGTGCGCGGTGACGTGACCGATCGTGGCTGCGTCGGCGCCGTCGCGGGCGGGCATGTCGCCGCCGTGCACGCCGTGTCTCCGTTCAGCGGACCGGAGCAGGGCTTCGACTCGCTCGACCCGGACTTCTTCGTCAAGGCCGCGGACGCGCTGCTCGGCGGTCTCCACATCGCGGGGGTGCGGCGCCTCGTCGCCGTGGGGCTGTTCGCCGACCTCCTCGGCTCTGACGGGCGGCCCGTGATGGACGACCCCGTGGCGTTTCCACCGGAGATACGGCCGTTCGCGCTGGCGCACACGGCGGGGTTGCGACGGCTGCGGGCCGAGGGCGACGAGGCCGCCGTGGACTGGGTGATGCTCACGCCGGCCGGCGGGCTGGAGCAGGGCGCGCCGCGCACCGGGCGGTACCGGCTCGGCGGTGAGCGGGTCCCCGACGGTGCCCACGTCCTGTCGTACGCCGATCTGGCGGTGGCGGTGGTCGACGAGATCGAGGGGCCGACTCAGCACCGTACGCGGGTGTCGGTGCGGCCTGGGGTGTAGCGGGCGGGCGCGGCGGAGAGCCCACGACCTCCGGGGTTCCTTCGTCGGCCACCACGGGAAATGAACCGCATATGGCTCCGATCACAACGCCACCGCCCCGCAACGGGCTTCTCGTCATCCAGCCGCTCAAGAAGCGGAACTGTGCCGAGTGCCGGACCGGACCACTGGCGCTGCTGGTGCTGGAGGAGGGATCGCCGTGGTGTCTGGACTGCGCGGATCTCGGGCATCTGGTGTTCCTGCCGCGGGGCGACACCGCACTGACGCGCAGAGCGCGGGAGGGCAGCGCGCTGTCGGCGGTGGTGGTGCGGTTCAACCGGCGGCGGAGCCGGTACGAGCGACAGGGCGTGCTCGTCGAGGAGGCGGCGCTCACCCGGGCCGAGGAGCGCTGTCTGGCCGACGCGGAGGCGCGCGGGCGGCGGCGTGCGCGGGACGCGCGGCGGCGGGATGCGGAGGATCTGCGCTTCACGGACGCGTTCGCGCAGGAGATACGCCGGCTGTTTCCCGGTTGCCCTGCCGACCGGGCGCGGGCGATCGCCGCACACGCCTCGATGCGCGGCAGCGGCCGGGTCGGGCGCAGTGCCGCCGGCCGCGCACTGTCCGAGGCCGCGGTGACCTCGGCGGTCCGTGCCTCCGTACGGCACGCGGATACGCCGTACGACCAGCTGCTGATGAGCGGCGTGCCGCGGCACGAAGCGCGCCGACGAATCGCGGCCGCGGTGGAGGCGAGCCTCCAGGAGTGGCGCGACGAGTTCACGGCACGCGCATGAGTGGACACTGTCCCTCGCCGGGCCGCGCACGTCAGAACACCCTAGGGCCTGTCCGGCGGATCATGCCGCAGACGCGGGGCTTGGCACGCCCGAGGCCGGAAACCCGCCACGCCCGCGGCAGGAAACCCGCCACGGCCGAGGCCGGAGACCTGCCACGCCGGAGGCCGGAGACCCGGCACTCCCCCGCCCGGAGATCTGTGGACACGCCCGGCCGGCTGTGCACACGCCCGCCCGAAGACCTGGCGCCTCCGCCCGGAGACCTTCGCGTGCCCCGCCGGAGACCCCACGCGTCGGTGGCGGGGGCCCGGTGCATGGCTGGACGCTCGCGTATGCCCCCCGCGCAGCTCAGCCATGGTCACTGCCGTCGTAGCGGATTTCACTTGTGGTGACGGTGGGTGCCATGCAGGATCTTTGGATTCGGGGATCGACGCGGGGGTTGTCATGATCGATGGGCCGTATTTCGTGCTGACGGTGCTGGGTGTGCTCGGCTGCGGGCTGGTTGCCGGGGTGTTCTGCGGGTTCTCGACGTTCGTGATGCGGGGGCTCGCGGAGCTGCCGCCCACGCAGGGCGTGGCGGCGATGAACGCGATCAACGTGGCCGCGCTGCGCCCGGCCTTCATGCTCGTGTTCGTCGGGTCGGCGGGACTGTGCGCCGTACTCGCCGTGGTCACCTTCGTGCTGCTGCCGGACGAGGGGACGGTGGAGCTGCTGCTGGGTAGCGCGCTGTATCTGTTCGGGTCGTTCGGGGTGACGGTCGTGGCGAACGTCCCGCGCAACGAGACACTGCTCAAGATGGACCCGGGCAGCCCGGAGGCCACCGTGTACTGGCGTTCGTACGTGCGTGAGTGGACGACGTGGAACCACATCCGCACGGTCGCGTCAGCCGCCGCCGCCGTCTCGTACACGCTGGCCCTCACCTGAGCCGCACGCCCGCCCTCACCTGAGCGGCGGAGCCCACGGAGGCGACGTATTGTGGCGGGAAAGGAGTGTCGCCCAAAAGCCGTGGGCCCAGGTCGCCGACGGTCGCGACCCCGTACCGGTACGCGTACGCAAGGGAGACGGCCATGGCCGATCCCAAGGGATTCATGACCACGCCGCGCGAGGAGTACCCGCGCCGCCCCGTCGAGGAACGGGTGCGGGACTGGAACGAGGTGTATGTCCCCGGGGCGCTGCTGCCCATCATCAGCAAGCAGGCCGACCGCTGCATGGACTGCGGAGTCCCGTTCTGCCACGAAGCCTGCCCGCTGGGAAATCTGATCCCCGAGTGGAACGACCTCGTCTCGCGCGAGGACTGGCGGGCGGCGAGCGACCGGCTGCACGCGACGAACAACTTCCCCGAGTTCACCGGGCGGTTGTGCCCCGCGCCCTGCGAGGCGGGCTGTGTCCTCGCGATCAACCAGCCCGCGGTCACCATCAAGAACGTCGAGGTGGCCATCGCCGACCGCGCCTGGGAGGAAGGTTTC
This sequence comes from Streptomyces sp. NPDC048275, assembly GCF_040652275.1. NCBI lineage: Bacteria > Bacillati > Actinomycetota > Actinomycetes > Kitasatosporales > Streptomycetaceae > Streptomyces > Streptomyces sp. NPDC048275. Next base: position 58,159 of record NZ_JBEZLR010000014.1, on the reverse strand, counting down.
ACGCCACCACGCCCGCCGGACCGTCTCTCCGGGCGGACGGTCGCGGTGATCGGGTCGGGGCCCACCGGGCTCGCCGCGGCACAGCAGTTGACCCGGGCCGGGCACACCGTCGCCGTGTACGAGCGGGCCGACCGGATCGGCGGGCTCCTGCGGTACGGGATTCCCGCGTTCAAGATGGAGAAGCGGCACCTGGACCGGCGGCTCGACCAAATGCGGGCGGAGGGCACGAAGTTCCGTACGTCGACGACGATCGGCCGGGACATCGCGGCGGCGGAGCTACGGGCGCGCTACGACGCCGTCGTGATCGCCGTGGGCGCCACAGCGTGGCGTGAACTGGACGTACCGGGCCGGGAGTTGGGCGGCATCCATCAGGCCATGGAGTATCTGCCGCTGGCCGACCGGGTGTGCGAGGGCGATCTGGAGGTCTCACCATTGTCCGCGGCCGGCAAACACGTCGTGATCGTCGGCGGTGGTGACACCGGGGCCGACTGTCTGGGGACGGCCGTGCGCGAGGGCGCCGCGTCCGTGACCCAGCTCGACATCTATCCACTGCCGGAGGCGGAGCGCGACGAGGACACCGAGCCGTGGCCGACGTACCCGAAGATCTACCGGCTCTCGGCCGCGCACGAGGAGGCCCGCGACCTTGAGACGGCACCCGCGGCGGACGCGGACGCCCGGCTCTTCGCGGCGTCCACGCTCCGCTTCACCGGGGACGCGACGGGACGGGTGCGCTCGCTGCACCTGGTCGAGGTGGACGCTGGGCGCCGCCCCGTCCCCGGCTCCGGTCGGACCCTGCCCGCCGACCTCGTACTGCTCGCTCTCGGCTTCTCGGGCCCCGACCGCCACGACGGGCTGATCGACCAGCTCGGCCTCACCCTCGACCCGCGCGGCACGATCGCCCGCGACGCCGACTTCGCGACCAACGTCCCCCAGGTGTACGTCGCCGGGGACGCGGCCCGTGGCCAGTCCCTCATCGTCTGGGCCATCGCCGAGGGCCGCGCTGCGGCTGCCGCCGTGGACCACGCCCTGACGGGAGCACCGAGCCTGCCGGCCCCGATCGGCCCGTACGACCGGCCGATGACGGCATAGAGGTCCCGATGGCGGCATAGAAGTCAGCGACTGTCCGTGCCCGCCGCCTTCGCCGTGGACAGCGCCACCCGGTTCCAGGTGTTGATCGTGAAGATCAGGGCCAGGACGTGGGCGAGTTCCTGGTCGTCGAAGTGGGCGGCGGCCTCCGCGTAGACGTCGTCGGGCACACCCGCGTCGGCGACCCGTGTGACCGCCTCCGTCAGAGCGAGGGCCGCCTGCTCCCGCGGCGTGAAGAAGTGCCGGGCCTCACGCCACACCGCGACCATGTGCAGCCGGTCCTCGCTCTCGCCGGCCTTGCGGGCGTCGTTGGTGTGCATGTGGAGGCAGTACGCACAGTGGTTGAGGTGCGAGGAGCGGATCTGGATCAGTTCGACGAGGGCCGGGTCGAGCCCCTCGCGGGCCGCCGCGTCGAAGCCGATGAGGGCGCGGAAGACCTTTGGGGCGGCCTTCGCGAAGTCGAGGCGAGGGTTCTCGGCCACGACCGTTCCCGCGGCGCCAACGGTGTGCGCGTGTGTCGTGTTCGTCGTGTTCGTCGTGTGCGTCGTGTTCGTCTTCATGACCATGAATCTACGGAGCGAAAAGACCGCCTGTAGGGTGCATTTTCATGCCGGAATCATGGGTCAATTCCGCGGAGCGGATCGGTGCCGATCTGCATCTGGAGCTGTCCGGGTCCGGCGGGCGCCGCAGCGCGCTGATCCGCGCGCTGCGTGAGGCCGTACGAAGCGGCAGGCTCGCTCCGGGCACCCGGCTCCCGCCGTACCGTTCGCTCGCCGCAGACCTGGGCGTGGCGCGCAACACGGTCGCCGACGCGTACGCCGAGCTCGTCGCAGAGGGCTGGCTGACCGCCCGCCAGGGCTCGGGCACCCGGGTCGCTGAGCGTGCCGAACCGGTGGGCGCCCCGGTGCGCGTACCGAAAAAGGCACCTCCACGCGCGCGTGGGCTCCGGCACGATCTGCGGCAGGGCACGCCGGACGCGTCATCGTTCCCGCGCACCGCCTGGCTCGCCTCGTACCGGCGGGCTCTCCAGCAGGCACCGAACGATGTCTTCGGGCCCGGCGATCCCGCGGGCCGCCCCGAACTGCGCCAGGCCCTCGCCGAGTACCTGGCACGCGCGCGTGGCGTGCGCACGGAGCCGGGACGGATCGTGGTCTGCTCCGGTTTCGCGCATGCCCTGCGGCTGCTCTTCCCCCAGGTCCTGCGCGGGCCGCTTGCCGTCGAGTCGTACGGCCTCGGCTTCCACCGCGAGCTGCTGGCCGCCGCGTCCGTACGCACCGTTCCGCTACCCCTGGACGAGGACGGCGCCCAGGTGGACGAGTTGGGCCGGGAGCGGGCCGCACTGCTCACGCCCGCACACCAGTTCCCGACCGGCGGCCCGCTGCACCCGGCACGGCGTGCCGCCGTGATCGACTGGGCACGCGCGCATGGCGGCGTGATTCTGGAGGACGACTACGACGGGGAGTTCCGCTACGACCGCAAACCCGTCGGCGCCCTGCAGGGCCTGGATCCCGAGCGGGTCATCCACATCGGCTCGGTCAGCAAGAGCCTGTCGCCCGCTCTGCGGCTCGGCTGGATGGTTCTTCCGGAGCGGTACGTCGATGCCGTGCTCGCCGCCAAGGGGGAACGGGAGGCTTGGGCGAGCGTCCTGGAACAGCTGACGCTCGCCGACTTCCTCGCTTCCGGGTCGTACGACCGCCACGTGCGCCGCATGCGGCAGCGGTACCGGAGACGGAGGGACCGGCTCGTCGCGGCGCTCGCCGAGCGGGCACCACACATCGAGGTCACCGGGATCGCGGCCGGGCTGCACGCGGTGCTGCGGCTGCCGCCCGGGACCGAGCAGTCGGCGGTCAAGGCCGCGACCTGGCAGGGCGTCGCGCTGGACGGACTCGCGGAGTTCCGGCATCCGGCGGCGACGATGCCCGCGCCGGAGGGGCTGGTGGTGGGGTACGCGACGCCGTCGGAGCATGCGTACGGAACTGCGCTGGAGGCGTTGTGCGGGGCGCTGCCGCCGTCATTCCCTGGCCGGAAGTGACGTCCAACTGACGTGGAACACAACAGCGGTGGGGTCATCGGAGGCAGGAGGTGTGTTGCCGCCGCGGCCGTGAACCGGTCGTGCGTGGCTGGCCGGACCTCCGTACGGCGCAAGGCCGGACTCGACGCCGTACGCCTGCCCGTGCGCGACGGACAGACCCCGACGCCCCGCCAGGTGGAGCGTTTCCTCGACCTGGTCGGCGAGACGTCGGGGCCGGTGTTCGTGCACTGCGGTGCGGGGGTCGGCCGTACGGGGGCGATGGCGGCGGCGCATCTCGTGCGGACCGGAGAGTTGTCGCCGCCGACGGCGGTCCGGCGCAACCTCGCGGTCGGACCACCGTCGATCGAGCAGATCTCCTACGGACTGAGCCTCGGCCAAGGCCGCGCGCACCAGCCGCCGTTCCCGGTCATCGCGGTCAACCGCCTGGTCGACGCGCCGCGCCGCGCCGCATGTTGTCGTGGTTTTAGTGTTTCAGCATCGCTTTATTGTTTCAGCACCATTTTTAAGGAAGTTCAAGAAGCAGAACCAGGATCAGAAACAGAGAAAAACCAAGAAGTTCAACAAATATCAAGTCGGTTCAGGAGAGAAGGAAGTCCGCGTCCCCCGCCTTCGCCCCTTGGATGAACGCGGTTATCTCACCGGGGGTGTAGATCAGAGCCGGCCCATCCGGGTCCGCAGACTGGCGGACCGCGATGCGCCCGTCCGCGAGCTTCATCGCCTCCAGGCAGTTTCCGCCATTGCCGCCGCTCCAGGGCTTGTGCCAGCCCTCACTGCCCAGTTCACGGGCGGGCATGCCGTTGTAGATCCGCTCATTGCGCATCCGCTGTTTGATGTTTTCCATTCACAGCTCCTTGCGGAGATCCTGGAGGATCTCCTTAGTGCGGTGTGCCGTGGCGGCCTGAGCCGCCATGCGGTCCATGACCTCGAGGTGGGTCGCCACCTCGGAACGCCCGTCCAGATAGACGGCGCCGGTCAGGTACTCGCTGTAGACCATGTCCGGGAGCTCCGGCATGGCAAAGCGGAACAGCACGAAGGGCCCGTACGTGCCGGGGTGCGGCCCCGTGGAGAACGGGACGACCTGCAGCGTCACATGGGGCAGCTTCGTGACCTGGAGCAGCTTGTCGATCTGGGCGCGCATCACTTCCGGACCGCCGACGGGGCGGCGCAGGGCCGTCTCGTCCATCACGGTCCAGATCCGGGGTGCGCCCTCACGAGTGAGCAGATCCTGACGTTGTATGCGCAGCGCGACATGGCGCTCGATCTCTTCGGGTCTCGCGTGGCCGACGGCACCCGACTCCATGACGCCGCGGGCATAGTCCTCGGTCTGCATGATGCCGGGGACGAAGTGGGGCTCGTACGAACGGATGAGCGTGGCCGCGCCCTCCAGGCTGACGTACATCGAGAACCAGCCCGGCAGGATGTCGTGAAAGCGCTGCCACCAGCCGGGCCGGTTGGCCTCCTCGGCCAGTTGGACGAAGGCCTCGGCCTCGCTGTCGGAGACCCCGTACGACTTCAGCAGGAGCTGAAGGTACGGGATTTTGAGGGCGACCTCGGCCATTTCCATCCGGCGGACCGTGGCCGGCGCGACCCGTAGGATGCGCGCGGCTTCCTCACGCTTGAGACCCGCGCTTTCCCGCAGGTCCAGCAGGCGCCGGCCGAGGACGACCTGGCCGACCGTCGGCGCGGACCGCGGTTCGCTCACGCCCTTGCACCTCCACTGAGTCCCGACAGACCGGGCGGCGCCGTCGGGGTCCTCTTCGTCTCCTTCGACGATTCCAACTGGCGCCGCTCGACATGCTGTTGTCAGCAGTGTGCCACGGCCCTACTCGGAGTCACATGGCACTCTGCATTTTTCAGAGTGACTCTTGCCAAGTGTTCATGGCGGGGCGATAGTGGCACCCGTGACTCCGTCCGCGCCCTTAGGAACAGACGCCTTCGAAGGCCGCTCCCGTTCGCGTGCCACGGCAGGGGCGCGCCCCGGCGCGGCCGCCGTGCGCCGGTTCCGCTTCGAACTGGCCGCACACCCGGGTTCCGTGGCTCAGGCCCGGCATCTGACGCGCGCCCGGTTGTCCGGCTGGGCGGTGTCGGACGACACCTGCGACACGGCGGTCCTCGTCGTGTCCGAGCTGGTCACCAACGCCATCCTGCACAGCGCGAGCGAGCGTGTCGTCTGCGAGCTGCACGATGACGACGACCTGTTGCGGATAGCCGTACGCGACGAGGGACGCGCTCCGGGTGAGCCGCGCCCTTCGCCCGGGCGGCCCGACGAGGAACACGGGCGGGGACTCCTTCTCGTCGCGGCCACGTGCAGGTCCTGGGGCGCCCAGGCAACCGGGCCGGGACTGCTCGTCTGGGCGGATCTGCCACGCTGCCCTGACACCGAGGCGCGATCCGACCTCGGGTGGAGCGCGAAGAAGCCACCTGCCGGCGGCCGGGACACCGGGACGGAAGCGTCCTGGGGAACGGCGTGCGAATGGGTGTGAAAGGCGTGCGGGCTACGTCGGCGGCAGGAACCAGCGCTCAGGTCCTGAGCCTGGACACGCTGGTCCGCCTGAAGCGCGCGCAGTCGGCATCCGGAGCGTTCAGGCGTCTCCCCGTGCCCGAGGGCATGACGATCCCGCTGGGCTGCGACGCGGTGTCGGTGCCCGCCCGGTTCGGCCCGCTGCTGCTGCCGCGGCTGCCCCGCGTGGGCTGCGTCTACGCCGACGGGGCGCACTGGTGGTGGCTGGTGCCCTCCGAGTCCGACGTCTCTCTGGACTGGCCCGCACCCGCCCACTACGCCACCGGCGCGGTCGTACCGGACACGCCGCGCGCCCCCGGGCTCATCCACAAGCCGAACAGCACCCTGCCGTACACACCGCCGATCCCCCTCTATCTGGCCCTGTGCCGGGTCACGGGGACGACACCCGTCTGGTCGCGCCCGATCAGCGCGTAAACCTCCGGTACGGGGCAGCCGAGCGGGTCCGAAGTGCGCCGGTCGCCCCCACACTCCGTCGCCGCCGCGGGTGGAGCGCCGCGTTCCTGGGGAATGCACCGTTCGTCCATTCCCGGGGAGGCCCATGGTGGGGAAATCGGCAAGGAAGACAGGACAGACAGGGAAAACAGGGAAGACCGAGTGGAAGAAGCGCGGCGACGACAAGCCGCCACCCTCCGCTTCGGAACGCCTGCTCTTCGGCGGCCCGCTGCGCTACGACATGGGGTGGTCCCAACACGCCGACGCGTTCCTGGAGTTGAACTTCCGCGCGATGGTCACGCGGCTTCCGTCGCTGCTCGCGTCCAGTTTCCGGCTCGCCTGGACGGCGGACCGCCGCGCCGCCCGGATCGTGCTCGTCGCCGAACTGTCGCGGGGCGCGGCGCAGGCGGTGAGCCTGCTGGCCGTCAACAGCGTGCTGGGCAGGCTGATGACGAGCGGCCCGGTCGAGGACCGGCTGCACGGCGCGGTTCCGGCGCTGGTCACGGTCGCCGCGGTGATGCTGCTCGGCGCGCTGCTGCGGGCGGCGTCGACCTACGCCACCGGGCGCCTGGAGCCGAAGGTGGAGCGGGTGGCGACCGAGCTGTATCTGGAGCGGGCGGCGGCCGTGGAGCTGTCAGCGATCGAGGACGACGCCTTCCACAAACTGCTGGACACCGCGCAGTACGGCGCCCAGTCGGCCCGGCGCATGATCGCGATCGCCACCCGGGTGGTGAACGCGATGATCTCGCTGATAGCGGCCGCGGGCGTACTGACCGTGCTGCACCCCGCCCTGCTGCCGCTGCTCGTGACGATGACCCTGCCCAGCGCCTGGAGTTCCCTGACCATCGCCCGGCGTCGCTACGAGTCCTTCCACACCTGGGTGCAGCACGCCCGCGCCGGGCATCTGATCAGCAGCCTGCTCACCGAGCCCGCGGCGGCTCCGGAGATCCGCGTGCACGGCGTCGGCCCGTTCCTGCTGCGCCACTTCCGCCAGATGTCGGAGACCGCCGAGGCGGAGCAGGCCCGGCTGGCCCGGCTCTCGGCCCGCACGGGCCTGATCGCGGCGGCCTGGACGGGACTTGCCACCGTGGCGACGTACGCGACCCTCGGCGGACTGCTTCTGGCCGGCGCGATGGCGCTCTCGGTGGTGGGTACGGCCGTGATCGCCATCCGCACCGGCTCCGCCAGCCTCGACACCCTCGTGCTCGAGGTCAACTCCCTCCACGAGGAAGCCCTGTTCGTGGGCGACCTGCAACGCCTGTACGTCGAGGCGGCCGAGCGTGCGATCCCGCTGGGCGGCGATCCGCTCCCCGACGATCCGAGCGAAATCCGCTTCGAGAACGTCACGTTCACCTATCCCGGCGCCTCGACCAGGCCCGCGCTCGCCGACGTCACCCTCACCGTGCCGCTCGGCAAGATCGTGGCGCTCGTCGGGGAGAACGGCTCGGGCAAAACGACCCTGGTGAAACTGCTCGCCGGCCTGTACGCGCCGCAGCGGGGCCGGATCGTGTGGGACGACGTCGACGCGGCGACCGCGGACCGGCATCAACTCGCCGAGCGCATCGCGATGGTGGCGCAGGACTTCAAGCGGTGGCCGTTCACGGCCCGCGTCAATGTCGCCGTCGGGCGGGCCTCGGCGCCGCTGACGGATGAGCGGCTCGCCTCCTCGGTGACGGAGGCCGGGGCGGAGGACGTCGTGGCGGATCTGCCGCGCGGCCTCGACACGCTCCTCGCCCGCGGATTCAGCGGCGGTCACGAACTGTCGGGCGGGCAGTGGCAGCGTCTCGGCATCGCGCGGGCCGCGTACCGGCGTGGCGCCATATTGATCGTGGACGAGCCGACGGCGGCGCTCGACGCCCGGGCCGAGCTGGAGGTCTTCGAGAAGATCCGGGCGCTGGCGGGCAGCGGCCAGACAGTCATCCTCATCACGCACCGGCTGGCCTCGGTCCGCCATGCCGACCTCGTGCACGTCCTCGAGCAGGGCCGCCTGGTGGAGTCCGGCAGCCCCGAGGAACTGCTGGCCATGGGCGGCGTCTACGCCGAGCTGTACTCACTGCAGGCGGAGCAGTTCACGACGAAGGTGCCGACCGGGGAGGCCGGTTGACCTCACTCGACGAGTTCCCCGCCCCGCACGATCACCAAAAACGCGTCCGTGGCGAGGTCCATGACAACCTCCGCGGGCTGCCCCTCCAGGCGGCACGCCTGCGCGAACTCCTCGGCGGGCCACGATCCGCGCGGCCCACCGGCGGGAAAGCGCTCCAGCACCATTCGCCCGTTCACCCTGCACCTCCATGTAGCGCCGTACTCCAAAGAGTTAAACGCCGACATCGGGGTGAACGGATCGCCAAGTGACCGTACTGAGACGTAGTCAACACTCGTTCACTACCATGATGTGAGGGAAATCTCAGAGTTTCAGAGCCTCGGAGTCGCAGTCCACCGCCCTCAGTCCTCAGTCCTCAGTCCTCAGTCCTCAGTCCTCGTCCTCAGTCCTCAGTCCTCAGTCCTCAGTCCTCGTATTCGTCGTGGTACCGGATGCGCTCGCTCCCCGCCGGCGCCCCCAGCGCCGATGCGCGCCCCTGGGGCTCCTCCCACTCCTCCTGTCGGCCGAGTGCCGTGAGATCCAGCAGGGTGGTCGTGGAGCCGAGCCCGTCGAGGCCGCGTTCGTACGTCGAGTACGTGTGGAAGACCCGGTCCCGGTCCCACAGGAAGCAGCTGATCCCCGGCCGCTCGGAGGGCTCACCGCCGCCGGAATCACCCCTGAAGGACACCTGGAAGTCGTAGTTGAAGTCGTTCTCGTACGACGAGTACCAGGGTGCGGTCCACCCCATACGGGCCTTGAACGGCAGGATCTTCGTGTACGGCGCCCGGGACACGGCGGCGAACTCGGTGCCCCGCGCCCGCAGATGCGCGAGGTGCCCGATCTGGTCGAGGAACGCCGAGCAACTGCGGCAGCCCGCGTCCCACTCGGGCGCGAACATGAAGTGATAGACGACGAGTTGCTGCCGTCCTTCGAAGAGGTCGAGCAGCGTCGCCTTGCCGTCGCCGCCCTCGAACACGTACTTCTTGTCGATCTCGACCATCGGCAGCCGCCGCCGCTCCGCGCCCAGCGCGTCCCGCGCGCGCGTCGCTGCCTTCTCCTCGACCAGCAGTTTCTCGCGCGCGGCGCGCCACTCCTCGCGCGAGACGATCTGCGGAAGCGTCATGTGCCCCTCCTACGGAACGGTGCCTTCGTTGTGGTGACCGGGCGCGGGAGCGGAACTCATCGGCGGGACGGAGATTTTCTGGACTTGTTTCCGGTCAGGTCCGGATCAGGTGTCGTACTCCTGGATCCGCTTCCCATGGGTCCGGTCGACCAGGGCGGGCAGCCGCTCCCCCAACTCCCTTACGGTCGAGGGAAGATCCAACGTCAGCAGCGCACGGTCGCGCATCAGGACGCGCCCGTCGACGATCGTCGTCCGTACGTCCCCGGAGCGCGCGCAGTGCACGAGCGTGGCCGCGAGATCGTGCACGGGCTGGGTGTGCGGGCCGGTGAGGTCGACGAGGACGATGTCCGCCCGCCGCCCCGGCGCGAGGCTCCCGATCCGTTCACCGAGGCCGACGGCCCGAGCGCTCTGCAGCGTGGCGTGATGCAGCGCCTGCCGGGATGTCAGCGTCCTGGGATCGCCCTCGGCCGACTTCTGCACGAGCGAGGTGAGCGCCATCGACTCCCACACGTCGAGGGAGTTGTTCGACGCGGCGCCGTCCGTGGCGAGCCCGACGGGGATGCCGATCTCGCGCAGGGCGCGTACCGGGGTCGGGTCCCAGGCGAACTTCAGATAGCCGCGGGGTGCGGTCGCGACGGCGACAGGCCCGCCCGCGCCGGCCAGCACGGGCAGGTCGCGGTCGATGATGCCGGTGCCGTGCGCGATGAGCAGTCCGGCCTCATTGTCGAGGAGCCCGGCGTTCCGAAGGATCTCGATGGGTGTACGACCGTACCGGGCGAGGCTGTTGTCGGTCTGCTCGCGGTTCTCGGCCGCGTGCAGATGCACGGACAGACCGTGCTCGCGGGCGAGTTCGGCGGTCGCGGCGAGGTCGGCGGCGTCCACGGTGTACGGGGCGTGCGGGGCGAGGGCCGTGGTGATGCGGCCGTCGGCGGCGCCGTGGTGCCGCAGCGCGAACGCGAGGGACTTCTCCCGGCCTTCGACACCCTGCGACGAGAAGAACGCCTCGCCGAGGTGTGCCCGCAGCCCGCTTTCGATCGCCACGGCGGCGACCGTGTCCATCGAGAAATAGTGATCGGCGAAGCAGGTGACACCCCCGCGGATCATCTCGGCGCAGGCGAGCCGCGCTCCCAACTCCACATCCCGCTCGGTGAGGTTGGACTCGATGGGCCAGATGAAGTCGTTGAACCACTCCTCGACGGGCAGGTCCTCGGCGATTCCGCGCAGCGCGACCATCGGTGAGTGCGTATGGCAGTTGATCAGGCCGGGCATCGCCACCTGGCCGCGACCGTCGATGCGCTCGACGGCGTCCACCGCGCACGCCTCGCCTGTGACCGTCTCGATGACCCCGTCGCGTACGACGATCGAGGCGTCCTCGACGAACCCGATCTCCTCTTGATCGTCGTGCACGAGGGCGGTGCATCCGGTGATGATGAGATCAGCGGGGCCCGATGCGGACGGGCGCACGGCAGACGGCGTCATTGCGTCACCGTACGACGGGGCCGGGTCGCACCACGCACCGGTGTGGGTGCGGTGGGAGTCCTGATCTCCTGGGAGCCTTGACGGTTCTCAGCCCGCGAGCGGCAAGGCGGCCCTCTGCCCCTCCTTCACCACGAGTCCCGCCCGCTCGCGTCGCTCGGCCAGCTCGTCGAGGAGCTCGGCGATCCGCTCAGTGTGCTGGGGGGTGAGCCGCCCGGTGTCGTCGAGCTGCACGGCGCACGCGGTCGTCGTGTCCACGAGCCGTTCGAGGATGGCCACCACCTCGCCCGTACCCTCGGCGTGCCGTGCCAGGGCCGGGAGTTCGGCGGCGGCGAGGTCGATCGCCGCGCGGGCCTCGGCGAGCGCGCGATAGGCCTCACGGCGCAGGGCCCACCGGCGTGCCCGGTCGTCCGTCGTGCCGTCGCTCAGCACATGGGCGAGATATGCGTGCGCGGCCTCCGCGGCCCGTTCGAGCCGCGCCCGTACCCCTCCGCCGCGCTGCCCGAGCGCGGGCAGGTGCCCGACGAGCAGCACGATCGCGCAGGCCATCAGCGTCTCGCCGATCCGGCTCCAGGAGGCCTGCGGCTCTCCTTCCACCATCACGAGGGAGAGGACGAGCACGGTGACGACGGCGGTCTGCGCGGCGAAGTGCCGGGTGGCGACGGGGATCAGGGCGCCGCACAGCGCGACGAGGGCGACGAGCCCGGCGGGCCGGGGCAGCAGCGCCGCGAACCCGGCGAAGAGGACGGCGCCCAGAACCGTTCCCGCCGCCCGGCAGATCACCCGCGAGGCGAGCGGTCCGAGATCGGGCTTGACCAGGAAGACGGCGGTCGCGGGGAGCCAGTACCAGTGGGAGTGGTTCCCGTACCAGCGGGCGTGGTGCAGGGCCTGTGCCACGGCCACGGCGACGCCGAAGCAGAGGGCGACCCGGAGCCCGTACTCGCGTCCGCCGGAACCGAAGGCGGTGCGGACGACAGACGTGGCGGTACGACGCCGGGTGTGCAGCAGGTTGTCGTCGCTGCCCCGGTCGAAGGCGTCGGCCGCGTGGAGAAGCGCGTTGTCCAGGGAGCGAAGGGCTGGTGCGGAGCGGGCGGGCGCGGGCAGCGGCCCGGTGTGCGTACCGCTCCGTACGGCGAGAGCGAGCCGCCGTGGCCCTTCCGCGGCCCGCGCGGGCACCGTGTCCCCCGCCCAGGCGAGCGCGGTGGCGGCCTCGGCGAGCGGCAGCGCGGCGGCGTACTGCGCGTGCAACCGCCGCTCGGCGGCGGAGCTGGCGTACCGCCGCAGGCGGGGCCCGCCGAGCGCGTCCTGCGCGTGATCGAGCGCGGCGGTGAGGGCGACCCGGCGGCGGCTCGCGTCCGGCCCGCCGGCGGCTTCGAGCAGTGCGGCGACGGCGTCGTACACGGCACCGACGGCGTCCCGCTCCCCGTCGAACCGGTAGTCTCCTGCGGTGGCCCCGGGCGTAGGCAGCGCAAGCCGCAGAGCCAGCAACCACCCGGCGCCGCCGACGAAGAAGAGCGCCCGCTGCCAGCCCGGCTCGGGCAGCGGCATCCCGGCCCCGATGGCGGCGGCGACGAGGAGCTGGGTCCCGGCCCCGGACGCGACGGGCCCGATGGCGCTGACGGCGCCCGCGATCAACCCGAGCACGGTCAGCAGGGCGGTGAGCGTCACAGCCCCGACATGCTGACCGGCGTACGACCCGACGAGCAGGCCACCGGCCCCCGCCAGCGCGGGCACCCCCAGCCTCCGTACGGCGGCCCGTCGGCTCCCCGGCCGGTCGTTGATCCCGGCGAGCATGGCACCGAGGGCGGCGACGACGCCGATGGAGGTACGGCCGCACAGCACAGCCGCGAGCAGGAGCGGCCCGGCGGCCAGGGCACCTCGTACGACCGCGTTCCAGGGCACGGGGCCTCGCTGTGCGCGCAGGGCGTGGGCGAGCCAGGGCGGTACGGCGACACTGAGGCGGGACACGGGGCTCCTGTCGGGCGAGGGCGGGTGCCTTCGGGCGACGTCGGCCGGGCTGTTGTCGTACCTACGGTAGATCGGGTTGCTGGAGAGAAGGGGACGCGGACATTTCCACGACGTGACAGTTCGCGGGGATGCCGCGTTCTTTATGAACGCAATCGTCATCGCGAGCGGGATGCCGGTGGCGGCGTCGGTGGCGGGGAGCGGGTCCGAGGGCGTAGCCGGCCCCCGGACCCTGTGATGCCACCCATGTCACAAGCCGGCACGCTTGAGGACCCAGGTCAGTCGTCATGTCGCCGCGTCCTGCCTTTGGACCACCGCACATCGAGCTGTGCGGGCTGGACTTGAACCAGCATTTCGACGTCCCGGGGCCCGGGCCCGGTCGATCCGGCGATCGGCGGCGAATACTGAATCTGGAGCAATAGTCTGAGATTGATCGCGGTCTGCCTCTGCCGATTGGGCTACCGCGGCAGGGCTGAGTGCCGCGGGGAGGACTCGAACCTCCACTGGAACCGCGCAGTCACGACAAGCCTCAGTTTCAGCTTGCGCTCCTCGCGCACCCCGGCCGTGGTACGTGGTGGCCGGGGAGTTCGTGAAGGCTACCCGAACAGATAGCCGAAGACGGAGTCACCGACGCGCTGATCGGCAACATCCACGCCGTTGGCCTCCTCGCGGGCGAACTTGACGGCCTGCTGCAACTTCTCCACCCGATCGAGCAGTTCGTTCACGCGCCGCGCGGGCAGAGCACCGGAGAACTTCACCGTCGTCCAGTATCCGACCGGGATGTCCTCGTAATACACCTCGACCTGAGCCGGATGCTTGTCGGTGGCCTCGGCCTTGACGTGGTTCCGCGGCACCTTCTTGGTCCGCAGCGTCCTGACCGGCTCGGTCTTCCACGCGTCCGTAGACGGATCCTGCACCCACGACTCGGAGGCGTCGAGAACGGGCAACTTCCGCACGAAGGTGTTGAGATCGGTGAGCTGCTTCTCCAGGAACAGCAAATACGACACCGGCACATCGGCGACGAGCACCCGCCCGTCCACCTTCACATCGGCCCGCGCCGTGCAGTTCGCCCAGTCCTTGGTGGCGGTCACATCAAACAGCCGCGTGAGCGTCCCCGCGGTCTCCCGCAACACACTCTCGGCCTGCACCTGCACCCGCGTCGACTCGGGCGGCAACTGCTCACCCTCCTCGTCCTTCGGCTGATACGTCCGCGAGATACCGGCCAGCAACGCGGGCTTCTGCAGCCCATGATGAGCAGCCGTCAGGTCCTGGTGGGACTTGGACTTGATGCCCTTCTCCACTGCGATGATCTGATTGAGTTTCGCCACGTCGGTGACGGTAGCAGTGGCAACGGGGGCTTTTCGAAGGGTTATTCGGCGCCGGATTCCTTGGCCCTGGCAACCGCATGGTCCAGGACCTCCCCGGCCCACCCGAGAACCTGCACAAGCCCTTCCGGTTCACTCACACAGCCGCGCACAACTTCGTCGAGCCCTCTCAACCCGGCCCGCTCCAGCAGCCTCTTCTCATTCGTCACCCACTCCCCACGCGCCGCCAGCACCGCATGACCGGCCTGCATGGCGGCGGTTCCCCTCTCCCACGAGAAGAAGGCCCGATCCGATCCCGCACCGTAGCCAACGGAAATTATTCAGTCCGTGACGCATGCCCGCGCTTCTGGCCACACTCCCCTCAGCTGCTTTCAGCCACGAACCTCACGGGCTCCCTCAGGACAGCCTGAGCGCCTTCCAAGTCTGCGAATCGCGCGGCAAGAGTGGCCTGGGCCAGCCGTGGTGGAAGAGCCTCGGCGAACTTGAGCCCCTTCACCGCCCGTTCATCGACTTCGGGCAGGCAGAGCTGCTGCGGCGCATCCGCGACGATCTGCTTCCATGCATGAGGCCTGACGTCCTCCCGCATTCGGATCCACCAGTCGTTGACACGCTGAACCGGCGAGGCTGCGGAGCCGAGAGACGCGGCGAGCGTGGCATTGGCACGGTGTCCTGCCCAAGTCCACCACCGCAGATATCCCCCAGAACCGCGAGTGATGAGCGTCCCGCCCGGATGCACCTCCTCCAGAAAGAGGTCCCTTGCTTCGGCCAAAGCCGCAACAGCACGCTTGGTGAGGGTGACATCGGGGTCTTGCCCCAGAAGCACATCACGTGCAGCTCGAGTCAGTTCGAAGGAGGTGACGCCCTCGAAGCCGAACCCGCTCCACTTGGCTTTGCCACCACCGTCGATCGGTTCCACGAAACACCGTTTGCGCTGCCAGTCGATGTACGTGACCAGCCAACTCCTACCCGCGAGGAGAAGCTTGCGAGGCCCATCGATCTTCTCCGTGAGCAGATCCGGGTCGGTCCTGCCAATTTCCGTACGCCCCTGCATCACGGTGAACTGAGGCGGCGCTGTGAAGACAGCGGTCAGTCCCATGAAGTGCCGGTGGCCGAAGCGACGTTCAGCTTCCGGCCCGATGAAGAGCATCCCGCCGTCACGGTCCAGGAACCCCTCACTCACCAGGTGTCGGACAATCGGCTCGGCTGCCGGGCCGAAGGGACCGAATCCGCTCCACCATTCCTGCCAGAGTCGATCACCCACCCGGTTTTCCTGCAGACAGAGAGCGATGAGCTGCTGCGCCACGATATGCCGTGGCTCGGGCGGAGCCACCACCGGCTCGACCCAGCCCTGCGACCACTTCAGCAACAGAGCCGCCGCGGATACCAGACCGTCCAAACTCAGCGCTAGGAAAAGGCAGTTACGGCTGGCCCCCGATCTGCGCCCCGTTCGACCCAAGCGCTGCAGAAAGGACGCCACGGTGGCAGGTGCGTCGAGCTGGATGACACGGTCCAAGTCACCCACATCGATCCCGAGTTCCAGCGTGCTGGTGGAGACGATGACGCAGTCGCGGGCCTCAGCAAACGCTTCCTCCGCTCGCCGCCGCTCATCGACGGACAGCGAGGCGTGCGAGAGGAATGTCGTCACGCCCTTCAGCCGCAGCTTTTCGCCCAGTTCTTCCACCAGACGGCGCGACTCGCAGAAGACGAGTCGCTTCTCGCCCTGGTGGAGTGCCGCGATGACAGTCGCCGCGTTCTCGACGGACCCCACATAGTCGAGCTGGATGTCGGATGGCGGGTGTGGGGCGGGGTGTGCTTCCGTGCCAGGTTCGTCGAGGTGCGGAGCAACGACCCTCGCCGGCCGTTTCCCGGCCGCCGCCCCCTGTAGCCACGTCAGGAGCTCGGCCGGGTTTCCGACCGTCGCGGAGAGCCCGACACGCTGCACGGGCCGTCCCACAACCTTCTGCAGCCGTTCGAGGACGGCCAGTAGGTGCCAGCCTCGGTCATCTCCCGCGAATGCATGGACCTCGTCGACGACGATGGCCCGCAGCCCTGCGAAAAAGGCACGGTGATCGACATTGGCACTGACCAGCATGGCCTCCAGCGATTCTGGAGTGGTCAGCAGAATGTCCGGCCGGTCGGCCAGGATCCGCTTGCGTCCCGAGGCGGTCACGTCGCCGTGCCAGAGTGCTGCGGTGCGGCCGAGCCATCCGCTGTAGGTCTCAAGTCGTGGCAGCAGGTTGTTGAGCAGCGCCTTCAGGGGACACACGTACAGCAGGGAGGTGCCTGTCCACTGTTCGGCGGTCATCCTCGACAACAGAGGGAAGCCGGCCGCCTCAGTCTTGCCACCTGCTGTCGGAGCCAGCAGCACGGCGTCCTCACCCGCCATGACCGGCCCGATGGCCTCCTCCTGCAAAGGGCGCAGTCCACGCCAGCCAAGAGAGTTGACGATGTGATGGGCAAGGACCGGATCGAGGTCGTCGATACCGCTCACGGAAGTTCCAACTCCACGTCGTCCGCGTTCGACGCAGCCGCGTTGCGTTCCACCTCGTTCAACTCCGCGCTGGAAACAGTGAGCGCGTAGTGCCGACGTGGGTCGAAGTCCTCGAACTCGTCGACCCGGTCGAGCACGTCCGCGACGAGTTTGCGCAGGAAGAGACGTGGCGCGACGCCGACCTTGCCGCCCAGCCCGCCGGTCACGGCTGTGGCCAGTTCGGCGATATAGGCATCGTCCACCGAGGCTGCGATTCGCTCCGGATGGCGGGCGGCTCCCGCATACAAGTCACGTACGTTCCGGCCGAGTTCACCGAGTCTGACCAGGTCGAAGCCGGCCAGCCTGAGCTGAACGGCACGCGGTGAGTCGAAGCGCGGATCGGTGGTGAAGTCGGTCGCGAGACGCTGAGCGAGTGGTGCCAGCCGCTGTGCCCCCTGCTGCCCGTCGTAGAAGGCGGGCGTCCCCGTGATGACCAGGAACAGTCCGGGAAAGCGACCTGCGTCGATCTCGTCGAGCAGCTGGCGCAGCGCGTTGAGCCCCTTCTCGCGCACGTCACCCCGTACCCGCTGCAGTGTTTCGATCTCATCGAGAACCACAAGCAGTCCAGGATGGCCGCAGTCCCGCAGCACGGTGAGCAACCCCTGCAGGAATCCGAGCGCGGCAAAGTGATCCAGGTCGCCGCGGACACCGGCTGCCCGACGCGCGGAAGCCGCCACCGATTTCTGTCCACCGAGCCAAGCGATGAGCGCCTCCGCCGTGGCCGCGTCTCCGGACGCACGCGCGTGGCGGTATCCGCGCAGGGCCGCCGCGAACGCGGGCGTGGTCCGTGCCACATCTGCCAGCCGCTGCTCCATGAGTGCGTCAACGGCTTCGGCCAGTGCCTTCTCGTCATCGTCGGCGATGTCGCCCGCGTCGAGGATCTCCTCCTCCAGCGTGTAGAACCACGAGTCCACGACGGCACGCAAGGCGCTGGGCTGGTGGGTGGCGGTGGCCAGCCGCTCCGTGAGCCTTCGGTAGACGGTTTCCAGCCGGTGCAATGGCGTTTCGGTCTCGGAGACCTGTACTTCCGTTGTCGCGAGCCCGGCGCGCTTGGCGCGTTCGGCGAGCCAGCGGGCGAAGAAGGTCTTGCCGGATCCGTACTCGCCCCGGATGGCGTGGAACGCGGCGCCGCCGCCCGCAACCGTGGCGATGTCGTCGTCCAGTGCTCCGGTGAACCGGTCGAGTCCGACCGCGAACAGGTCGAGCCCCGCCTGCGGCACCGTGCCGCGCCGCAGGGCGTCCACCACCTCGCGACGCCGCGCCGCACTGATTTCGGGCAGACCGGTCACGGCTCCTCCGTTCCGAACTGCTCTTTCAGGAGAGGCACGTTCAGCTCTACGGTCCGACCCGCCTCCACGAGGTTGATCACTCCGTAGCCTTCGACGTTGAGCAACCGCTGGACGACAGTGACGAAGATTTCCGCGTTCCGCTGCGACCTGCCGGTCGCCCCGGCGGCCGCGGCGGCGACCGCGTCCGGCGTGAGTTTGCCACCGGCCGCGGCAAGCGCGTCGATGACGGCCGCGACCGCTTTGGCATCGGGCGGGCGGCGGACGAATGCCTTCTGCGCCCGGTAGCGGTCGGACCCTACAACCCGCCCGCCCAGCGTCCGGGCCGGCGCGTCGGGGGCCACCGCAGCCTCCGCGAACAGCCCCTCTCCGTCTTGAGTCGGGGTACGTCGACGCGTCTTGCGCGCAGGCTCGGCCTCAGGCTCTTCGACAGGAATCCGCGGCTCGGCCCGCGTGTGCCACCACGTCGGCACGACACGCTCGCTGGGCAGCACCGTCCAGTTGGCCGGCTTCAAATCCTGCGACGGCACCAGCACGATGACGGGCACCGTCACCTCGGCAGGCGACGCGCCACCGTGATAGCCGGCCTTGCGTGGCGTGTAGCGGATGTCCTCGCGCCACGGCGCCACGATGGTGCCGCCCCCTTCCAGCACGCGCGGCCCGCTCAGTTCGACCTCGCCCTCGCCCGGTTCGCCGGTGCGCCATCTGGCCCGCTTCGCTCCCGGCACGTTCACCGGCCCCTGGCCCTGCGGCGAGCGGTCGAGCACATGGCCGTGGTCGGAGACGAGGATGACCGGTCGGCCGTAACCACGGGCCGCGTTGAGCAGATCCAGCAGGTGGCTGATGTCCCTGAGCCGCCAGTTGGTGCGCTCGCCTTCCTGCCCGTGGTCCAGCGCGTCGTCGATGGTGTTCAGTACGACGCCGACCACGTCCTCGCCCGCGAGTGCCGCGAGCAGTTCAGGAGCCAGGCGATGGCCCTCGACACCGCCGATCTGCCCTTTGTGGAAGAGCAGGCCGACGCGACGGTGCCGCTGCCAGAAGGCTGTGAATCCAGCGCTTTCCACTGCTTGTCCACCCGGGGTGGGCTCCCCGGTGAGCAGCGCGCTCCGGCTGACGGTGGTGACCGAGGGAAGCATGGACACTGCGGCCTGCCGCCGCGGCGCAGCACCCCCCTCCGGCCTGGGCACGATCTCCGTCCACACACGCCGGTCGATCTCGTCGCTCAGCTGCGCCGCAACTGCCGCGCTCATCCCGTCCAGGACCAGAACGAGCGGTGGTGCCTGCGCGGCGACGGGAACGGCGAGCTTCGCCAGTACGTCCTCGATGAGCAACGCGCCTCCAGGGGCCGCTGACATCGCCGTACGAGTCCAGGCGGCGAGGCGCGTGCCGAATTGCTCATCCAGTTCGCCACGTCGCTCACGCGCCACCGTGATCAGTCGGTGGTAGGCCTGCCCCACCACCGGGTCTCCTATGGGGTCCCCCGCGGAGAGCACGGTCAACGCCCGGTCCACCCAACCCCACTGGGCCACCTGCTCGCTGACCGCTTGCGCGACCGACTCCACAACGGGAGTCGGCTCGCTCAGCCACCGCACCACACGCACGGCCATGCGCGCGGCGTCGCAGCTCTCCGGATGCAGACGCGCGAGCTGGTGCGCGAGAACCTGACCGAGTGCCGTCTCCGCGGCCTGGGCCGAGGTGTCCAGCGCCGCGGCAAGATCCCGAAGCCGGGTCCGCATGCCCGACGGCAGGAGCGGGTCGGCGCGCAGTGCCTGAGTCAGGCCCGCACCGGCAGCGAGCTCGTCGGCCCGGTCGAGCACCGCGTAGACCCGCTGCCGCGCTTCGGCACCCTGTGCGCTGTTGCTTTCCGCTTCGGCGATCCAGCGGGCGAGAGTGCCGGTGACGGCGTCGGTGAAGGGCGGCAGGTCGTCGGGCGAGCGCAGAGTGGATCCGAAGAGGCCGCCCAGCGCGAAGGTGGCGCCTGCCGGGGCTTCGGGGGCACTGAGTACGGATCCCAGCACGCCGAGTGCCATCGCGTCCTGGCCGCGCCCGTCGGCGACGAGTGCCAGCAGGGTGGGCGCGGCAGCTCCGACCGCTTCGGTGAGCCATCCGGTGAGGCCCTTGCGCTCCGCACCTGGCAGCTCGACGAACCGCGCCGGGCCCGCCGTCGTACGCGACCAGCCGAG
The DNA here is from genome assembly GCF_040652275.1 of Streptomyces sp. NPDC048275. NCBI lineage: Bacteria > Bacillati > Actinomycetota > Actinomycetes > Kitasatosporales > Streptomycetaceae > Streptomyces > Streptomyces sp. NPDC048275. The sequence continues at coordinate 38,120 of NZ_JBEZLR010000014.1, read as the reverse complement.
AAGTGCGTCGGCGTCCAGGTCCAGGGGACCATGACCGGCAGCGGACGGAATCCCGAGACGTTCCCCGACGAGCGCCCGCACAGCGGCATCCCGGGTGAGCACGGCCCCGCTGCGGGGCCAGCCTTCCACCGGTTCGGCCTCCAGCAGCGCGTCGAGCAGCCATGTCTCCCGGAACATGCGCGGGTCGAGGTCGGTGGCGCCGAAGAGCTGTTTGACGATTTCCGCCCGGTCGACGCCCAGGCTCCGGCGCCCGACCGCGTGAGCTCGTACGTCCCATCCGAGCTGTGCCACGGATACCCCGCTCGTGATCACGAGCACCCGGTCGTCGTCCTTCTCCACGAGGTGTCGCTGCCAGGCGTCGACGATGCCCAGCACCGAGTCCTCGTCACTGACGTGCACACGCCGCTGCACACCGTCGACCCGCGTCGTGAAGTCCCTCGGGGAGCCGTCGTCGTAGCGTGCGTTGACGAGGAGCAGTCGGCGATCCCTGGCCCGGCGCAGCTCGGTGTCGAGGAGGGCTTCGATGATTCGCCGGTTGGCGAGCGGCCGTAGAGCCATCAGTGCTCGGCCTGCTCGCCGGCCGCGTTGACGTCGTCGTCCGCGGGCACGGCACGCCAGGTGACCTCCACGGTCATGCCCGGATGATTCGCGGAGTAGGCGAGGATGTCGTCCCACAAGCTGTTCAGCTTGTTCTCGAGATGCGTCGGCTCCAGTTGTACGGAGCGGACCTGCACGGTGGGAGAACTGACTCCGCCACCGGGTGAGGACTGCTGCGACGGGACGGCAGGATCCCTGTGCTCCGTCCGCGAGACGTCGTTCGCCGTGGTGGGTGTCGGTGCCACCGGCGGGGTCACCGGCTCCGCCACCTGAGCGAGCCTGGCGGCATCCCTGGCCAGAGCGACGGCCTTGTTCCGGATGCCGTCCAGGACGGGCACAAGGGAGCGCTCGAACTCGCTGTCCATGGCCGTCCGCGTAATTTCCTCGAGGAGCCGGTCCGCCCGTTCCCCGATGCCGTCCTGGCGCCCGGCGAACTCCTGAACCGTCTCGAGCATCTCCCAGTCGGCTCCGTCGAGGGCCTTCAGCACCGCCGGCGCGGAGCTGATCGCGGTGGCGAGTACCTCGTCGCTCGTCGCGTACGACACCGCGGCGAATTCCCGCACGAGACCGGTCGCGTCCCGATGACGCCCGAGCCGGGCCAACAGGTCCGCGGCATCCTTCGCGGAGGCCATGCGCGAACTCGAAGTCTGGTCGATTCCCAGGGCGGCGGCATGCCTCACGAGCGAACTACGCAAGGCATTGACCGGCTGCTCCAGGGCATCGATCTTGTCCCGTACACCCGTATAGAGCTTGGTGACGTTCCTCGCGAAGAGCGTGGGCTGCACCGCGAGGCCGAAGATCTTCGCCGTCCGCTCGCGGGCGGTCGCATACTCCTCGTCGCTCGGCAGTTCCTGGGCGCGCAGCCCGTAGCCGGCGCCGATGCGCTCCAGCTCGGGCGGCTGCGGCACCGGGCTGCCGTGGTAGGTCCACGCGCGGTCGTCGAGCAGCGCGTAGGTGGCGATGATCAGGTTGCTGATGCTCTTGTCGAGTCCGGTCCAGCCGAGGTCCTTGGCGATCCACTCGCGGATCTCCTCGACCGACAGGTCCTGCTCACCGGGCCGGTGCTGGTGGGCGGACTGGTTGATCCTGGCCCGCCAGTCGTTGCGCAGCACGAGCGGACCGTCGTGGACCTGGCCGAGTTCCAACGGCTCGACGATCTTCTTGACGGTCTTGAGGTGGTGGCTGTCGACCTCGACGCGTCGGCCACCGTCGTCCATGGCCCTGGTGATCCAGGTGAGGGCGGTCTTCAGTTCCGGCAGGGTCACCGGCTTGCGGTCCCCGGCCTTGTCGAAGTCCGGGTGCCGGGGATACAGGGCGGTGAAGACGCCGTCGGCGAGATGGAGCATGTTGTCTCGGAACGACTTGGCGCCCTGCAGTTGCGGCCTGCCGTACTCGGGCAGTAGCGACAGGACGTGCACTCCGCCGTCGACGTCGACGGAGACGCTGCTCTCCTCCGCTTTGGCGATGCCGTACAGCTGGGCGAGCGTGGCGGTCAGCTGTGAGGTCAGCGTGTCCCGTTGGGCTGCCAGCTGGTGCCGGACGCGTGCCCGGTCGTCGGAGGCGAGATGCCCCGCGTAGTCGTCGAGGCGGTCACGCTCCAGCAGATAGTTGATCTTGATGAGACGGCCGAGCTGAGCATGCTTCTGCTCGGAGAAGAACGAGGGCAGCCACACCAGAGTCGGGGCCATGAGCCCGTCCGCCCGCAGCTCGTCGACCCGTCGAGCGTCGTCGCTGGGCCAGTGCTGACCGTCGTCGAAGGGATAGTCCACGATGAAGCGGACCCTCCCGTCCACGCCCGGTCGGAACTGCTCGGCGGACAACTGCACGGTGTCCCGTACGTTCTCGAAGACGAACTCGGCGGTGCGCCGCGTCCCCTGCCAGACGATCTCGTGCTCGCACACGAAGGCGCCGGTGTCCTTGAGCCCCAGTGCCTTCCACAGCTGGTCCCGGACCCAGATCCGCCGGGTACCGGTGCGGTCCTCGTCGGCGACCATGTCGAGCAGCGGCTCGATGTCGAGGTCGGACAGGTGCAGCGTGAAGACGGGGTCCTGGTCGCCGTCGGCCCGGATCTCGCCGAACTCGGCCTGCAGTTCCCGCAGCCGGTTGACGACCATGGATCCCGGGGCCACCGTCCTGGAGCGGATCGACCCGTGGTTGAGGGCCGCGAGGCGTGTGCCGGTGAGCCGCTTGAGCGCGGGCACGTCGGGGGCAAGGGCGGCGAGCAGCAGGGTCTTGACGAAGCGCTCGTCGGCGATGAACTTCTCGTTGTCCTCGGACCCGTACTTCTCGAGCAGATGCGTCCGCACCTTGGCGTGGAAGGTGTGCGCCGCCTCGGCCTCGCTCCGCAGCCGATCGGTGAACGCCTCACCCGTGCCGTCCGACAGGACGTCCCACAGATCGCCGAGCGGGATCAACTGCCCGAGCTGGAAGTCGGCACGGCGCCGCCGCAGCATCTCCTGAAGCAGCTTCAGACCGGTCCGCTCGCGCTGCAGCGCGCCGGACAGCGCCACCAGCACGTTCAGCAGTGCGGGCGACAGCGGGTACACGTCACGGAAATCGGTCCAGTCCGCGTGCGTGGCGCCATTGGCGTCCAGCAGTACGTCCTTGACCTGGGCGTTGGTCGATTCGATCGAGGCGAACGCACCGTCCAGGGCGGCCCGCGCCTCGGCGTTCTTCGGCTTGAGGATGCGCTCCTTGATGATCTCCGGAAGGTTGCGGTCCTCCAGGCTGACCACGTCGAAGCGCCCGGCGAGGTACTCGACCTGCTGCTCCAGGTTCTTCACGTCGGCGCCCACCACGTCCGCGCCGACGAGCTGCGAGAGATCGCGCTGGCGGGAGATGAAGGACACGATCGGCAGTGGCCGCGCGCTGTCCCCGGACTCGATCAGCTTGACGAGTTTGCTGACCTCCGAATTGACCTTCTCCCGGTTCGACATGTGGGCCTGCAGCCACAGGATCAGTTCGTCGAGGAAGAGCACGATGCCGTCGTAGCCGAGCGACTTCGCGTGCCTGCTGATGACGGCGAGCCCGTTCTCCAGGGGCAGGAACGCCTGCGCGTCGCCGCGGGCGCCTTCCGCGTACGAGGACATGGGTCCCGTCAGGAGAGCGGAGACGAGCCCGTCGCGCAGCGCGTCTCCGGCGGGCGCGGCGAAGGCTCGGTCCAGCTCCCCTGCCGTCCAGCTGCTGCCGGACCCGTCGATCACGTCAAGATCGTCAAGGTCCTCGCCCGTGCTCCCACTGCCCGCCCCGGCACCCGGCAGGAGTTTCACGAACGCCTCGTCCCCGATGCTCGCCCGAAGGTTCGCGGCGTCCGCGAGCATCGCGTCGGCTCGGTAGACGGGCGGCGTAGCGGCCCCGGGGTGCAGTCGCCGCACCGCGGCGACATACCCGCCGAGCAGGGCGGAGTCCAGATCCGTGGAGCCGACGAGGTGGTACGGCACCATGAGGAACCGCTTGCCCCGCAGCCAGTCGTCGTGCTCGGCGATGACTTCCTGGAGCCGCGGCTTCGCGCGCGCTGCCGGCTCATTGTTAAGAACAGCGTGCAGCACGGTCAGGAAGTGGCTCTTACCGGAGCCGAACGATCCGTGCAGATACGCGGCATGCGAATTCCCGCTGCGGACAGCGGCTCGCACGAGTCCGAGGGCCTTGCCGAACGCCTGCTTGAGCTGGTCGGTGACCACATACTCCGCGACGCGGGCTTCCGTTTCGGTGAAGCCGCCTGTCAGCTCCACCTTGAAGTCGCCGGCGTGGACGTCTTCCTTGATGTCGATGACATCGCGCAGGAAGAGATCGGTCGTGGACATCAGCAGCTCTCGTTCCCTCAGGTCGGCGGTTCACCTATCCCGCGCAGCACGCACGTCCCCCCAATCTTGCCAGCTCGCGGCCGGTGCCGACCTGCGCATTCGAACATCGTCTCCGCCGACCGGCGGGTACCGCTGACTACTGTCCGCCGTCGTGGTCCTCCCCCTTCGGGCCTTCGCCGTCGCTCTCCGGCCCGTCCTTCTGGGACTCCGGCCACAGGGGCCCGCCCTCGAAGCTCTCGCGCAGCAGCGGGACCGCCTCGTCCGGGATGCGGAAGCCCGTTGCCCATGACGGTTCGCTGAGCGAGCCGTAGATGGTGTGCAGCAAGAAGGGCTCCTCGCCCGTCAGCACACCCTGGTCCTCCAGCTCCCTGGCCACGGTGCTGACCGGCCGGGTGAACCCCTTCAGCTGTCGGTCGCCTGGATACCCGGCGAGTTCGTAGACCGTCGCGCGGTCCACGAATCCCCCGTTCGCCGCGGCGTTGATGATCACCTTGGCCTGCGCCTGGTACCGCGACCTCAGCTCACGGATGAAGTACCCGAGCGATTCCTCCGTCCAGCCGACCTCGGGGGCCTCTTCCGCACGGTCTGCACCGCGCAGCTGTTCCAGATCGTTGACGGAGTCCTTGTCGACCTGCAGGCCTTCGAGCAACTCCTCGGCACGGGTGAGCAGTTCGGCAGGGGTGAGCATATAGAGACGGGTACCCGCGTGCTCTCTCAGCTCGACGATCAGCTCGGCCCTGGGCCGTGCCGGAATGTCCCCGTCGCGGGTGTGCCACCAGTCCTTCTTGACGTCCCCGGTCACGAGGAGCACATCACACGCGCGGTTCTTGGCCTCCGTCAGCAGCTCCACCCAGAGCAGATAGTCGCCGGCGGCCTGCTCGGGCGGCTTGTTCTTGAAGTCCTCGTATCCGGGCGGCGTTTCCTCGGCCGCACGCTCCTGAGCTTCCTGGACCGCCTTGTCATGATCAGCCGGGGACAGCGGATCACCGATGCGCCCCTGGAGAAGCGGCTCCAGCTCGGTCAGGACAGGATCGGTGTGCGTCTCGGCGGTTCCCGCGAGAGCATCCCGCTGCGACTGCCCGTCGATGGTGTCCCGCAGCCCGTCCAGCGCCTCGGCGAGCGCCTTCAGTCCTTCGTCGATCCGCTCGGTGACCTCTTCGCCGTCCTTGAGGCGTACGTCCTTCACCCACCGCTCGACGGCGTCCTGTGCGGACCGCCGCGCCCGGTCGAGGGCGGTGGAGGTCTCTTTCGCCTTGGTGCTGTGATGGTGGCGCACGGACTTCGACTCGCGGTTGCGCCAGAACTCGGTCAGCACCTGATGGGGCACCCACAGCCGGTCGCGCAGTTTGCTGAGAACGGCGAGGGTGTCGCGGCGGGTGCGCTCGTTGGACCGGTAGAGATTGAGCAGCACGTTGGTGTCGAGGACGACCATGCCTGACTGGAAAACCTGTTCGTAGTCTGCGGCAAGGGGGCTGCGGTGCGCTCCGTCGCAGTCGAAAATTCCACGTCCCGTGCGCTCAGGCTCCGACTGGCCGCCGTTCGGCCCAGCATCCGACATACGTGTTCTGCTCCCCCTGGCCGTTCCCCGTCACTCACCGGGATGGGGGGCATTTTCTCAGCTCACGCGCCTCGGACGAGAGTCGAGTCTCAGCCAACCCTTGTTGCGCATTCGTATCGTTGGCGCTTTGTCTCAGCACGCTGATTCGAGGTCCCGAAGAGAAAGCGCGGCTCGGAAGGGGCCATTGAGCCCCCTGTGACGATCGTGATGCCAGCGGCGAGAGTGGCGACCCATCAACCCTTTATCGTCGTGCGGAATTTCGGCCACCGGAGAACAGAGAATGATCAATTTCGGTCTAGAGTAAGAGATCATCAGCACGCTTCGAGACACGGTATGACGTCCTGCGGCCACCATGCGGCCGAGGAGGTCATGACCGTCGGTGGCACTGACCAACCCGTCGACGACAGCCTCGTTCATGAGGTCGAAGGTCTCCTTCGAGGTGATGCCCCGCCGCCGCGCGTACGAGCCGGCCGACCGGTCGTCGGTGATCCACACCGAATCGCGGAACTCTGGGCGCCTGGTGATCAGTACGCAGGTCTCGGCCTCACCGAGGTGTTTGGTCGGCGCCGACGCGACACCACCGAAGACCGCTCGCCGCACACGGTCGACCGCGGCGATTTCCTCGACGTCCGTGATGGCGATCGGCTCGCCGAGCATGCCGACGGACACGATGTCCCGTAATCGAGGGAGGTATTGAGCGGATTGCTCAGCTTCGTGAGCTACGGCCTCGGTCCAGCGGCCGCGCCCGTCGAGCACTTTCTCCAGCAGTGGCAGGCGGTCGACGGCCGCGAAGTTGCACAGGACGGTGTTGTCCGGGAACCAGCAGATTCTCATGGCTGGAAGATCAGGTCCCCTTCTTCCACTTCACTGCCGGCAAGCTCCGGAGTGTTGGGCTCGGCCGGGTCGAGAAGGTTGTGCAGTTGGTCCACGTCCATGCCCAGCAGGGCGGCGAGGGGCCGGAGCGTGGTCTCTCCGTCGGCGTAGCACTTGTAGAGAGCGGCCACGAGGCGTACCGGGAATCGCTCAGCCGCGGCCCAAGCGAGCTGCCTCTGAAAGGCATCCGTCGCGGCGGCCAGCAGGTGGCAGATCTCGGTAGTGAAACCCCGGTAGTGGAGCGCCGACTTCGTGTCGATCAGCCGGAGTTGACGCAACCGTGCGCTCAGCGCGCTGGGCGAGACCTTGAATGCGACGACCAGCTCGGAGAACGCCTCGTCGGTGAGCCTGCCGTGCTGGTCGGCCACCTGCCGGAACTGGTCGCGGACTTCGGGCGCGGGCATCAGCAGGTTGGCGGCGAAGACGTTGGCCCGCACCTCGGTCAGGTCCTTCTGTCGCCCCGGCGCGACATGCGACTCGACGACGAGGTCCTGGGCGTCTCGGGCCAGGATGTGGCCGAGTTCGTGCGCCAGGGTGAACCTCTGCCGGGTCCAGGTCTCCGTGGGACCGATGAGAACGAGCCGGAATGTGTCTGTCTGCCAAGTGAGCCCTTCGACAGTGTCGGGAAGGCGCGTGACCGCGACGTCCACGCCGAACGTCTGCGTACAGGCCGTGATCAGCACATCGGTCTCCAGGCCGGCCACGGTCCGAGGACCGTCGGCCGCCGTGAGGACGCCGACGGCGTCCTGCGCGAGCTGCTTCCCCTGGTCCACGTAACGCTTCAGGTCGGAGCGCACGGAGGGCATCGGCGGCAGCTTCGGCAACCTCCCCAACAGCTCCAGCACCTCGTACGCCGCCGTGAACCGGTCCGCTGCATCGCTGACGCGGCCCCGCCGGGGAGCCGCTCCGGCAGTGGTCCGAGCCGCGAACGACGGCCGCAGCGGATCGCGCCCCGTGAGCAGCCAGTCCACCGTCCTGCCGCCCGCCTCGGCGATCAGCGCCAGATCGAGCGACGTGAAGCGGCGCACCCCGGCCAGCGACTTGGACAGCTTGTCGGGCGTGAGCCCCACCTTCTCGGCGAACGCAGCCTGACTCATCGAGGCCGCCTCTATAACTCTGCGTACACGATCGATCACGGATTCAGACATACACCCACCGTAACCGCGTATTGCGAAAATCGCAACGCATTGGCCAGAGCATCAGTGTCTGCGACGGCGGACACCAGGACGTACACAGCGACCAGCGCTTCCACTCACGCCTGCACAGCGGGCTCTTCGGTTGGTGGCGCCGGTGGCGTGCCTGCTGAGCCTGCGCCGAGTACCGCCCAAACACACTTGCCCGGGGCGGCGGCGCGGGACATCACGCCCCAGCGATCGGCGAGGTGGGCCACCAGGAGGAGACCTCGGCCGGCCTCGGCGTCGGCGGGCGGCGGGGCCGGAGAGTCCGAGGCGGGACAGCGGTCGCCACGCGTATCGCTCACCTCGATGCGCAGTGCGGACGGCGTGGCCGCGAGCCGCAGGTGGAAGTCACGGCCGGGAACGTGGCCATGACGGACGGCGCTGGCGGCGAGCTCGGCGGCGATGAGAGTGAGGCTCGCGTTCGCATCGGAGTCGTACGGGTAGCCCCACTCGTCGAGGCGGTGCGAGACGAGACGACGGGCGAGTCGTGCACCGCGTGGGGTGGATGTGAAACGCATGGCGAACTCGCGTGCGAGCGCGGGTTGTTGTGGCATATGCCCGTTGGGTGGAGTTGCTTGCTTCATGGCACTGACGGTCTCGGCATCTGCGTAGCGTTGACCAGGAGTGACGCGCTGACCGCTGTGAGTTGTACGCGGCGGTGGCCTGCTTGTACGCGACTTGGGGCGTGACCGGCTTCGGGTGCGTCGCGTTTGGCGGGCACGGGAGTGCGGGGTGGTGCGGGTCTGGCTGCGGTACGGGAGGTGGCGGGCGTGGAGGAGCGGGAGCCGGCGGAGTCGGGGGCGGGCGCCGGGGCGCCGGAGTACGAGTTCGGGGCGGGGGTTCTGTACGTGTTCGGGCGGCAGTTGAAGCTGTTCCGAGCACGGGCGGGGCTGGAGCGGGCGGAGTTCGGGGCGCTGACGGGGTACTCGGCGTCGACGATCGCCTCGTTCGAGCAGGGCCGACGGATTGCTCCGCCAAAGTTCATCGACAAGGCCGATGAAGTGCTCGATGCGGGTGGGGTGTTGAAGGCGGGGAAGGAGGAGGTGGCTCGGGCTCAGTATCCGGCGTTCTTCAGGGATGCGGCTCGGTTGGAGGCGGAGGCGGTAGCACTCCACGTGTACGCGACGAAGGCGGTACCCGGCCTCTTACAGACCGAGGAGTACGCGCGGGCAGTGTTCACGATGTGGCGGCCACTACTCGACGAGGAGACAGTCGGGCAGCGTGTTGCAGCTCGCTTGGCCCGCCAAGAGATCTTCTCTCGCACTCCATTGCCGACGATCAGCTTCGTCATCGAGGAGTTCGTGCTGCTGCGACCGCTGGGCGGGAGAGCTGCGATGAGGGGACAGCTGGAACAGATCCTGCTGCACGGCCATCGACGCAACGTCGAAATCCAGATGATGCCGATCGCCCGAGAGGAGCATGCTGGGCTGGAAGGCCCCTTCACCTTGATCGAGACGAAGGAAGGACAGAGGATCGCCTACGTGGAGGCGTACAAGGACAGCCGTCTCTACTCGGATCGGACGTCGGTACGGGAGATCGAGGAGCAGTACGGGATTCTCCGAGCACAGGCGCTCACTCCACGCGAATCGCTGGCCCTCATCGAGAAGTTGCTGGGAGAAGCATGAACGTCGAAGAGCCCCGTCAGGCTGCGCCCACGTTGGCCTGGTTCAAGAGCAGTTACAGCACCGGCTCGGGTGGCGAGTGCGTCGAGGTCGCTGCTTGCCCCGGCTCCACGTATGTCCGCGACTCGAAGGACAAGGCAGGCCCGGTTCTATCCTTCACCCATGGCAGATGGACCGCTTTTATAGAGTTCGCAACGCAGAACTGACCCACACGCTCGTTGGCGGCCCGCCGCCGGAAGCGATCCGGTGGCGGGGCGCCATCTTGGTGGTACGAGCCTGCACGTGAGACGTCAGTCAGCCTTCTTCGCGCGGCCACGCGTCTTCTTCTCTGGACGCCAAGCCTTCAGGTCGTCGGCCGAGAGCCCGTGCTTGGCACACTGCTCGTCGAGGTACGCCTGGTACTCCTCGGCAGGCGTCCCATCCCACTCTTCGTCGTACTCACCGTGCCACTGGTGAACCCACGGCATGAGTTCCTGCACACCGGCGAGAAGCGGTGCGATGCGTGAGGTGCCCCAAGCGGCTTGCTCGGTACGGTCGTTGATGACGTTGACCAGCGCCTGAACCTGGTCCTTGTGATCCCAACCGGCCCAGCCGAGCAGGAGGGTGGGGTCGGAGTCCGGCGACGCATCCGGGTAGGAGATGAAGCGCTCCTTGGAGACGTCCAGCTTACCTCGGTGCGACCAGTAGGAAGTCTTGAGGAAATCGACGGAGGCGTACTTCGGTGGCACAGGGATGTCGAGCCGCTTCCCGGCCTTGTCTTCCTCACGCTGAAGATCCCACACGTACTCCCACTGCTCGCGCTTGCGTAGGCCGGAGTCCCTGTAACGCAGGGCAGCGAGGTAGGGGACGTGCTCGGTGGCGATGATGTCGGTCAACACGGTCGCGAGGGTCGCGTCTCGCTTACCGAGGTGATCGGCGGCATACAACTCGGAAACAGCTAGCACTTCGACGTCCTGCCGGAGAGTATCGGCGAGTTGGGAAACAGTGAGGGCGCGGGGCTGCCGCATGCCATCACGCAAGCCGAACCAGAGGTTCTCGTCCTCGCATCGATCGAGAAGCCAGGTTCGGAGGGCTTCCTTCTCCTTATTCTCCCAAGGGTTGGAGGCCCAGCGACGCTTACACTCAGGGCGCTCGATGAGAGCGATGTCTTGACGAGAATTGATGATGTCGATCCGAGCCCGAACTACCGCTTTGTAGGCTTCGGGCCAGCAAGCGGGGATCTCGGTGACGGGGGTAGAGCCATGCCTCTCGAACCAGGCTGTTTCAGCCTCTCCAGCGGCCATCTTCCGCGCCAGCACGATCTCGAATGCGCGCTCTCCAAGGGAAACTTCAGGCACGTCGTCCCAGCTCGCCAAGGTGGTACGCGCGACGTCGCCTTCCGACAGCAGGTTGTACGCGCCATACACAGTCCAGTCGAGCTCCTCTTGGAACGCGATCATTCTGGCGCGGACGCGAATAGACTCAGCACGGGTCTCGTCGAGCCGCAACCGCGTGGGCAATGCTGCTGCAGAAATCACAGCAGGCTCACGATCGGTCAACTCCGCCGCGAGAGAATCGAGCAACTTGCCGAGCTCCAGCGGAAGCACCTGGGGAAGCGGGAACTCTTGTAGCCTGTTTCCGGTAAACTCGTATCGATGTTCCCAAAGTTCATCAGAAATCCCACCGCCAATCCCGCCATTCCCCTTAGATTGACTCACCTGCTTCATCATGAAGCACGCTGCCGATGAGTTCAGCACCCCCAGAATACCCGACAGAGTTTCATCCTCAACCCCCTCAGCAACTGCCACTGCAGGCATATGCTGCGTCGTGATAATTCCAGCGTAGTTGAGGGCTACGTGATTATGCGTGGCAACCTTTGCCATCACAACAGTGCGTCGCGCTCCGGCTCGTGACTGCGTCCACCGATACCAAGACCACCACGGTGTTCCTGAGGCGAAGCGTGTTTTCCCTGAGAAGTCAGCCAGCGCACCTAGCGGCTGCTTCACTGTCCAAAGATTCCTAGCCCAAGCACTCTTCCAATCGAGATCAACGATTGTACCGTTCGACGAATATGGAGCAATAGCGACCCTTGCAGGAGCGATGGTCCAGTCCCTGAGCTCATCCCCCACAGCAACTGAGCGAATCATTTCGCTCTCAGTGCCAAAACGCTGATGCCAACGCGGATCATGATAGAAAGCATCATCCGCTCCTGAGAATCCAGCAAAACCAGCGTGCGCTCCACAATAGGACTCCACCGTTCGCGATGCGGAGTTCTGGATGGCCTTGAACAGATCCTCGGAACCGCCCCCGCTCAGACTCCACGGGTAGAAGGCGAAAGAGCTGCGTTCCCTGTCGCTGCAAGTCACCCAATCCGATGCGCTCCCGGGGCGTTCCACCTGCCCAATAATTGCCGACCACACCAGCCCGACAGCCGGATCCTCAGGCTGCGACGGTTCCCCCCGAACTCCAAGAACTGCCCGAATCGGATCCGCTTGCACAGCGACCCGATTCCGCCCCGCCAAAATCACTGTCGGCGTTCCGTGCCCAGGAATGTACGCGCCGGACGTATCGATGACATGACTCAGCTCAACGCCCGCAAAGCTCGCCTTCCTCTGCGTCTTCGGGTCTTTGTACTCCACTCCTCCGCCAAAGAAAGACTCGATCAGCGCCTTGCCAAACTCCCTCTTCATAAAAGAGTTCGCCGTGATCTGCCCCGTGAACCCAGCCTTGCGGTCAGACCCCGATCCACGCACCGCCAACTCGAAGATTCGCTGAGCAAAAGGAACAGACAACGCATACTTCCCCGAACACGCAAAGTACGCCTTGCGGTAATTATCGTTCTCCTGCTTATCCTTGACGGTGATGTAGGGAGGATTCCCGACCACAACATGGTACGTCCCCCGCCCCAACAGATCCACTCGCTCGGAGAACTCCCATACATCCTCCGTCCGGTAAGCGAACGCCTTTTCCTCATCCCGGAACAGCGTGTCCAGCGTCTCCGTAACCGATTCCGCCCCCCGTCCATGCAGCAGCGAATCCCCCACCGCCACATTGATAGGAAACGCCGGAGCCGCTACCAACCGCCGCTCCCCACAAGCTTTAAGCGCAGCAACAAGCAACCGGAAGCGGGCAATGGCCACCGCGAACGGATTTTTGTCGCACCCATGGACAGACTCCAACGCACGCCGCACCAGCTCCCAATCCCCCGTTCCCGGCTCAGCCGCCCGCCACTTCGCCAACAACCGGTCGAACATCCCCAGCAGGAAGTGCCCCGATCCGCACGCCGGGTCAATGCACCGCAGCCCCCGCACGATGGTGTCCGCCCCCCGCCGCCCGCTCGGCTTATGCTTCCACTCAGGATCGAGTCCGAACTCCTCGACTGCAGGCTCCAGCGTCAAATCAAGGATGAACTCCTCGACGAACTCCGGCGTCTGCAACAGCGCATACGCCTTCCGAGCGTGCTCACTCAGGTCCTGGTACAGGTCACCGAGGAACCGCGTATCCAGCTCCTCATCCGTGAAGTCGTACCGAATCTCGGCATCGGCGTCCCGCTCCCGCCAGAACGCCAGCAGTCGAGTCGCAGCCTCATAGGAGGGATCCAGCTCCCACAGCGGATTGTGAGCCCGGTCGAACAACCCGGCCACCGCCTCATGCGCCCCAGCCAGCGCCTCGAACCCCGCAACCAGCCAATCCCGGTCATTCAGCTCAGGCCGCTCCCGAAAGAACGCCGCCTGCCTATCCTCCGCGTCAGCAAGTCGCTCCCCCGGCCCAGCAATGTACGGATCCTCGACAAGCCCGTTGTCCTCACAGAACCGCACAAACACCGTCGCCAGAACCCAGGCAGCCGCAACCTGGATAACCCGCTCATCGCGCCACGCCCCATACGTCGCCGCCGTACGGCTCCCCTCCCGCGCCGCCGCATACTCCCGCTCAAGATCCACGCGGAACTCATCCACGGACTCCGTCCGCTCCCGCAGGTCGTCCTCCAGCGCGGTGACCTGCTTCCGCAGATCCTTCAGCAGTGCGGCCTTGTCCACCGGGGAGTCCTACCTTCGCTCAGTCGCGTCGTTCCATCGCATGGCTGCTCGCTCAATCCTGCCAGCTCAGCAGACCTCTCCCGGCGAGCATGGAGAACCTGCCGTAACGCCTCAGTCACCCTCCGGAGGCATCAGCCCACCCTCCGTCTCCACGAAAGATCCACAGGCGATCAGCTCATCAATATCTCCCGACAGCGCATCCCTGATGTCGGACCCGAGCCGCGCCCACCCGAAGAAGCGTGCGGCCTCACGCAGCAGGTCCTCACGCTGCACGCCCGGTCCTTCCTCGACCACGTTCCTCAGGACGAGCTGACGCTCGACGGCCGGAACCTCCCCCACCTTCCGGTCGCACCGCGGAGTCGGTGTGCGCGCGAACTCCACCTCATGGCCGGGACGGTCGTAGGCCGTGCCCAGGCGGATGATCTTGCCCTGCTTGACCAGTCGTTGAAGGGCCCGGCCGATACGGTCCCGGACCACCTGACCAGAACGTCCGATGCCCCACGCCAAGCGGACCCGAGTGAAGATCACCTCCTGCTCCACCGGCCCCTCCACCTCGACGACGCACAGGGCGACATCCGCCACCACACCGGCGGCGTCGGGGTCCTGCAGCTCGGCACCCGACATGCCCCGCTGGCTGCTCGACCTGCGCCGCACCTCCACCAGGAGGTCCGCATCCACCTCCTGGTAGGGACGGCTCCACGTCGACGGCCCGTGGTCCACCGTCACGAACTCCACCCTCGAAGCCGAGCCGCCGCCGACCCCCCGAGCCGCCTCTCCGCGACCATCAGCGCTCACAGGCTCGGCAGGCTCCGCCACAGCCGCTTCCCCCGCCACCGGCACCTCCGCACCCCGCACCGGCGGCGCCTCCCGCACCGCATGCGGGTCCTCCGCGCACGCCGCCTCCACCGCGGCCCGCAGCCGGGTCATCGCATCGCGCCGGTTGCGATACCAGTCCGTGCCCCAGATCCGGTGCAGCTTCCAGCCGAGGTCGCGCAGGACCGACTCGCGCAGCCGGTCACGGTCCCGGGCAGCGCGAGAGGAGTGGTACATCGCGCCGTCGCACTCAATGCCGAGGGCGTACGTACCGGGCCCGGCCGGGTGGCGTACGGCCATGTCGATGCGGAAGCCGGCGACGCCCACCTGTGGCTGGACCGAGTAGCCCCAGTCCCTCAGCACGTCGAGTACCTCCTCCTCGAAGGGGCTCTCCGGCTCGGCGTCCGGGTCGGCGGCCTCGGTCTGGAGGATCTGGGGGCCGTGCTGGGCGTACTCGAGATAGCGCTTGAGCTTCCGCACGCCTTCCTTCGCGCTCTCCGACAGATCTCCGCCGTAGAACGAAGCAACGACTTCCATGCGGCGGCGAGCGCGGGTCACCGCCACGTTGAGGCGCCGCCAGCCGCCGTCCCTGTTGATCGGGCCGAAATTCGACTGCAGCTTGCCCTGCTGGTCGGGGCCGTAGCCGACCGACAGGATGATGACGTCTCGTTCGTCGCCCTGGACGGTCTCCAGGTTCTTGATGAAGAAGCCGTCGAGACGGTCCTCCGTGAAGAAGTGATCCAGGTCGGGGCGCGCCGCCCTGGCCTTCTGCACCGCCTCCTCGATCGCCTCGGCCTGCGCCTTCGACAGCGCGACCACGCCGAGTGTGAGTCCGGGGCGCGTGGCGAAATGGTGGATGACGCGCTGGGCGACCTTCGCGGCCTCGCCCGGGTTGTTGCTGCGTCCGCCCCTGTCGTAGACGCCCTCCGCCTTGATGAACTCCACACCGATGTCCGGGCCCTGCTCCAGCGCGCCCGGGAAGGTCACCATCTTGTTGTCGTAGAACTCGTGGTTGCTGAAGGCGATGAGGTTCTCGTGCCGGCTTCGGTAGTGCCAGCGCAGGGGCAGGCCACGCAGCACGCCGCTGGCCTTGCACATGTCGAGAATGGACTCGAAGCCGTCGGTGCCGTCCTCGTCCCACTCGTCGTCATCGTCGCTGCCGCCACCCGCGCTGAAGAACGAGGTGGGCGGCAGCTGCTTCTGGTCTCCGGCCACGATGAGCGCGTTGCCGCGGTAGACGGAGTTCACCGCGTCCTGCGGAAGTACCTGGGAAGCCTCGTCGAAGATGACGACGTCGAACTTGAAGTCCGGCGGCAGGAACTGACTGACTGTCAGTGGGCTCATCATGAAGCACGGCTTGATCAGACGTACGACCTCGCGAGTCTGGCTCATCAGGTGGCGCACCGGCATGTGGCGCCGCTGCTTCTCCGCCTCGCGGCGGATCACGGCTGCCTGGCCCACCGACGTACGGCGGGGACGGCGGGCGTTGCACGCGGCGATGACCTCGGCGTGCGCCGCCTCCACCATGTCGTGGTCCGCCGATCGGAACCGCTCCACAAGTTGGTCGCGCTCCATGGCCCGCATCGGCCGCAACCGCGCGTCGGTGGAGAGCTGATGCTCGACCCAGGCGGTGAGCACCGCACGTTCCATCGACGCGGGGAAGTCCTCGGCGGAGAGCTCGCGTCGAGCGAGCTGGTCGGGCAGTCCGTCGAGGTGGTACTGGCGTAGTCGGGACAGCGCTTCGGCGCAGGACGTCCACGCCTCCGGGCCGTAAGGGTCGTGGTCCAGTCGCGACAGGGCGGCCTCCGCCTCGGGCAGCGCGCGGGACAGTTCCCGCCGCATTTCGTCCGCCCGCGCAGGTTCGAAGTATGCGGCGAACGCGTCGCGCTGGCGGCACCAGTCGTCGTCTCGCGCTGCGACAGAGGGGTCGGCGGGCGCGGTCAGCATCATCCGCGCGGCTGCTGCCGACAGGGGAGCGGAGTGGCCGCCGTGTGCGGTGCGCCGGACCTTCTGGGCCCAGTCCACGGCGTCCAGAACCTCGTCGCGGTCCGTCTCGGTGCCGCGGTACAGGGATCCGAGAAGGTCACGGTAGAGGGGGTCGTTCTCGGCGAACCGCGCTTCGGCAGCGCGTGCGGCGACGACGGCGGCCACCGCTTCGCGAGCTCGGGAGAGGGGCAGTCCCGCGTTCTCGTCCATGACCCGCGCGACGGAGTGAATGAGGTCGGTCGCGTCCTCGAAGGGCTCCACGTGCGCACGCAGCCAACGCGCCACCTGGTCCAGCGGACGAGCCATAAGAGGGGAACCAACAGACGCGAGATGCGGCTGCTGAATACGCTCCTGCCAGCGGTCCAGCTCGCTGCGGATCTGCTCGGCCTGCCTCAGGAGTTCCCGCGGTTCGGGCCGGCCGTCGGCCAGCACATCGGCGAGACGGGCTCGACGCGCCGGATCCGCGAGTGTGTCCAGGGCCAGGCTCGCAATCAGCTGCGCGGCCTCAAGCGCGCCGCGCAGAGCCTCGGTGTCGGGACGGCCGTCCGCCGCGTGGCGTCCCAGCAGGTGGCGTTGCTGCTCTGTGGCGTAGGGGCCCGGCCGCTGCCGGGTCAGGTCCAGTGCACGGCGGAGGAGTTCTCCGGTGGCCTCATAACCCGTCACATCGTGGGGAGCGCCCTCGCTCAGATCGGCCGCCTCGGTGTCCAGCCCCCGATACCAAGGGCCGAGAAGGCGGCGGTCGAGCACCGCCTGGGCTCCGAATGAGACCGTCTCCCGCTGTGCCGCCTGCGCGACCGTGATCGCTGTACGTGCGGAGGCCAGGGTGTGCTCGGCACCGGGACTGTTGTCGCGTCGGCCCACCGAGGTCACGGTGTCCAGGAGCGCGACGGCCTGGCGGAGGGGGCTGAGGTGAGCGCGCAGCCATCGGGAGACATCACCCAGAGGCTTTTTGGTCAGTTCGGCGGCGTACGCCGAGAGCTGCGGACGGCTCAAGTCCTGCCGCCACTTCGCGAGCTCCCGGTGCAGGGAGGCACCTTGTCCGAGGAGTTCCGGCTGCGGCGTACGTGCGTCGGCCACCTGAGTGGCGAGAAGGCCTCGGCGGTACGAGTCCGCGACCGTCTCCGGCACGAGCCTGTGGACGGATTCGGCATGCGCCAACGCCGCCTGCAGGGCGGGGACATCGGGCAGCTCCGTCCCCGCGTAGCGACCGATCAGCTCGGTGTGGGACACGGCCAGCGAGCGCAGGTGGTGGTGCGCGGTGTACCAGGCGACGGCCAGCGGCAGCTTGTCCTGCAGGTCGCTGCGCCAGGAGCCCCCGTGGGTGAGCTGGCCGACGAGCTTCCGGTCGGCCCGGATACCGCTGGACATCGCGCCGACGATTCCCCGATGGCCGTCCGTGAGACGGCGGACGGCTTCGGGGAGTTCCGGCGTGGAAACCACCTTGGTATGGAAGGTGTCGCGCGCCGCCTGTTCAGCGGCATCCAACTCGTCGGCGGCCGATGCGATGTCGGCGACCGCAGTCTGGACGAGGGGCAGCACGCGCGGATCAAGCCAGGCTTCCAGAGCACGGTTCGACGCGCTGGCCGACTCCACGACGGCAGCCACGTCCTCAGCCTCGGAGGTCGACTGCGGCCCGCTGCAGCCGAGCCGGGCGGCAGCGGAGTCGGCGTGCTGTCCGGCCGATTCCAAGGTCTCCGCGAGGGCTTCGAACCAGGTGGCCAGCTCTGTCGCCTGCTGACTGGACTGCGACGCAACGTCCATGCCGGGCGGTTCCAGCTCGGCGAGCGCCTGCTCATTGGCAGGGCGTTGTGCGCTCAGCTCCGAGCGGAGCTCGCTCCAGCCCGGCCCCGCCTGGGCCGTCGCGAGCGACTGGGCGTGCACCACCTGATCCCGGCGAGCGAAGAACGCATGGAGCGCGTCGGCCACGACGCACACCGCCGCCTCGTCTGCCGCCGCTGCGCCGCCAGGGGTGAGCCACTGCTCCAAGGGTCGATGGGGGGTGCCTCCCAGCGCGACCACGTCGCAGGTGTGGCGCGCCTCTTCGAGGTTTTCCGGCTCCTTGAGCCCGGCAAGATGGCTGACGCTGGTGAGGCTCTGGTGCGTGCGGTCGAGCACGTTCGCAGTCTCGGCGAACTCCTGGGCGAACTCGGCGGAGCGCGCCTCGGTGAACCCTGCCGGGTCGATCCCCGGTGGCGTCATCGCCGACAGGGCCCGCTCGGCCTCGCCCGACTCCGCCGTCAGCCGGGCCGACAGTTCCTGCCAACGATCGCCGGCTGCCGCGCGGGCAGCCGCACGCACGCGATGAACCGTGCGCAGCTCCGGCGTAAAGGCGTCGACCCGGTCGTCCACCACGTCCGCGAAGTTTTCCGTCGTCAGCCATGTCTCGGGCACCGCGCTCCGCGAGTCGAGCAACCGCAGCAGCGCGATCAGGCGACGGATACCGGCCTCGTCAACGATGGGTTCGCCGTCCGCGGCAAGGTTCTGGTACCGATCAACGGCTGTGACCAGTCCGTCCCGTGCTGCCATGGCCTGTTCGAGTACGGGCCGAGGGTGTGACACACCCGGCCGCAGGTCGCGCCAAGGGAACGACGGGTCGGCGACTGCCTCCCACGCGTCGGCGATGGACTTCGTCGCCTCGATGATCAGGTGCAGGTCCCGATCGCTGAGCTCTTCGGCCCGAAATCCTGCCGCCCCTTCCGGACCGGCGTCACCCGCGGGAGTCAGATAGGCCACCGGTGCCTCGGACAATCGCCCGACCTTGCCGATCACATCGTGCAGCGTCTGCCCGAGCGGGTCACGGACCTCGTTCATCGCCTCGGCATAGGCGGTGAGCGCCAGCCGCGTCTCCCGAGCCTGCGCACGCGCCTGCTCCGACAGCTGCGGCGCCCGTGGCTCCTCCGCCAAGGCCCGGCCGAGTTCTTGGGCCACAGCCCTGCGGCTCGTGTTGTGGCTGTGCAGGGCGAGGGCGTACGAGTCGAGCCCGACCGAGCGCAGTCGGTCGAGGACGACATCGAGGGCCGCGGCCTTCTCACTGACGAAGAGCACACTTCGGCCGGCGTGCATCAGCCCGGCGATCATGTTGGTGATCGTCTGGCTCTTCCCCGTACCGGGAGGGCCGTCCAGCACAAAGGACTGCCCGGCCACGGCGGCCGCGACGGCCTGCCGCTGGGAGGCGTCGGCGTCGAGCACCAGCGGGCTGTCCTCGGGCGGGCTCAGCTCGTCGATCCGGTCGAGTTCGATCTCCTCGAAGTCGAAGCGATCGGACGCAAGGCCGGCCTGCGGTCCGAGCGCCATCGCCCGTACGAGATCGCTGTCCAGGACGCGGCCTTCGTTGTCCAGCAGGTCCTGGTACATCGACTCCTTGTGAGAGGCGAAGAGAGCGACGACCACCCGCGGCGAGACCTGCCAGCCGGTCTTGCCCTCGACGGCACGGGCAGCGGCCGAAAGCACGGCGGACAGATCCGTCGGATCCTGCTCCGCCACCGGCGTCCAGTCGATGTGGAACTGCTCCAGCTTCACCCTCAGAGCCGGGTTGAGTCGCGGCTCCTCTTCGTCGTTGGCCCGCAGTCGAACGCGTCCGTTCGCCACACGCTCTATGCGTACCGGCAAGAGGATGAGCGGAGCGTCACTGCCCGCTTCGGATCCGTCCTCGCGCCAGCGGAGCATGCCGACACCAAGGTTGAGAGTCCACAGGCCGTAGTCGTTGAACAGCTGGGTCGACTTGCTGCGCAGGCTGTTCAGAGCGCGCAGCAGCGAGGGACCGGAGGTCTTCTGGGTCAGGATCCCGTCGCTGCGGTCGCTTCTCTCGGCGGGGAGTGCCTCGATGTTCCTGTCCGCCTCGTCGGCTTCGGGCTCTTCGTCGGGGAGGGGCGCGAAGTCCCAGCCGCGATCCAGGCCTGCGACGAGAGTCTGGGCGGACGGGTGCGAGATCTCCAGGGTGGCCGACTTGGTGTGCCGGAAGTTGAGCAGACGGTTCCGCCCGCTCAGATCCACGAGGGAGGTCCGCCATCCGGCGAGGATCGTCTTGAGTCGTTCCAAGTCTTCGCCGTCGCCGAAGGCGCCCTGATTTGCCACATTGGCCCCTGTTAATCGCTGTTACGGGCCAACGGAGCACCGACGTCGTCGACACGTTACGTGCCACCAACGTAAACATGACCAGGAACGTTCGTACTGTCCCGGTGGCCGCGCAAGTCCCGTTGATCCCCCCTGGATCCGGAATTGTACGGTCAGTGCTCCATACAGTGAAGTACTGACTACAGAACTGCCCGCACCTACTGGCCCGCGCTGTCTGTGGTCCGCAGCTCCTTCAGGAACAGCGAGTCGAGCACCGCCCACTCCGTGGCCCGGTCCACGACCTCCACCGTCCGCCCGTCCAGCGACGGTGTCTGCTTCGGGTCCTCCATCGGGCACAGCCACCACAGCCCGTGCGGGACCTCGGCCGGGCGGCGGGCGGACTGCTGCAGTGAGACCAGGAGGTCGTGGCCGCCGCCGTCGAAGTAGCGAGCGATCAGTCCCGAGTTGTGGACGAAGAGCACCGTCTTCGGTCCCGTCGCCTCAGCCACCCCCCTCAGGCGATCGGCCAGCCTGGCGGTGACGCGCTGGGCGTAGGAGCGCAGCCCGGGCTTCAGTTCGCCGGACTCCGTGAAGGTGGCGTCCGCGCGCAGGACCTTGGACCAGTCCGTGCGGAGTTCGTCGGCGAGCGCACGGAAGACGGTGAGGAACTCGGCGTTCAGATCCACCGCGACGACACCGAATTCCGCAGCCAGCGCCTCCGCCGTACCCGGCAGGTCAACCCCCTTGAGCGTGAGCGCGAGAAAGCCGCCCCGCTGAGCCGCCGTGGCCAGTTTGACGCGCACCACTGCCTGAGGGTCGCGCCCGGCCGCCACTGCCGCCTGGGCTTCTGCCACCAGCACACTCGTACGCGTATAGGTGGAGCTGGTCCAGCGAGCGCCCTCGACAGCCGGGGGGAAGAACCGCTTGCGTACCGGCTCGTACTCGAGAGGGAAGCCCGCCTCGGTCAGCGCGTCCTCCACCTCGATGTGGGTGGGTGCGGCGGCTATGGCGAGGGACGGGAAGCGCGCGTGCACGCGGGAGAGGAGTTCGGTGACCGAGACGCCTGTCTCTCGGCGTACACCGGCCGCGGCCTGGGAGATGCGCAGTGCGCGGGCGAGGCCGAGGGCCGTGGGGTACAGCTCCAGGCGGGGCGAGGCCGCCGCGTCCTGGGCGACCGCGGCAGCGAGAGCCACCAGCCGGGTGTCCGCGAGCGGAGTCATACCCTCGGGAGCAGGGACTTCACGCAAAGTACGTACGACCGTGCCACGACCCGGCAGAGGGTCTTCGGCGGCAAGCCGGTCTGCGGCGGTGCCGAGCGCCGCCGCGTAGCCGGCAAGTTCCTGGGGAGTGGGGTCGTCGGTGCCAGGCAGGGACTCCAGCGCGAGCAGCACGCGTTGTCCCCGGCGCAGCACCGCAAGGCGTGGTTCGTGGTCCGCGTCGGTGCCTCGCTGCAAAACTTCCGCGTCGGCAGCCGCGCGTACGACGGCGAGGGCCTTGGCGAGGGTCCGCTCAGCCGTGTCAGTGCCCGCGCCGTGCCGGATGCGCAGCTCGGCCGCGGCCTCCTGAGCTGTCAGAACCCGCCCTGACTGGGTGAGTATCTGCACCAGCTCGTCGCGGACAGCCGTAAGCCAGGCGGTGGCACCCCACTCCTCGATCGCGGCGACGTGATGGCGCGAGACGGTGGGCTGGCTGCTGCCCAGGTGTTTCGCGATGACCGTCTGCGGGGGCCAGGGTCCGAGTGGTGAGAGCGCGTCCCCTTCTTCCCGGGGCTGCGGCAGACCGAGCGTGAGCCGCACCACGTCGGGACGAAGGTTTCCCTTACGGGCAGGGGCGGGAGTGAGCCGGGCCGCGAGGGAGTCAACGGACTCACGTGCGATGCGCTGCGCCTCCCCCTCAAGATCCTCCGCATCGCCTGGGGTCGGGTGAACAGCAGGCGGCGCCGGGCGCGGCTCGGCTTCGGCCGCGGGGCGGCGCAGCATCGCCGTCCACTGCTTGTGACGGCGGTTCAGCTCCCTGCGTACGAGCGCTCCGGCACCGCGGGCGCGGGAGATCGTATGAGGCGGGATGTCGAGCAGCTCTCCAACGGTGCCTGCACCCAAACCTCCCGCGACCGAGACGGCGCGGAGGGAGAGGCCTGCCGCGTCCAGCGCGGTGGTGAGGTCGGCCGCTGCCGCGGCGGTCTCCCGTGCCTCCTCGGTCGTGGCAGGCGCGGCGCCGACCGTGGCCTGGGTGGTGGGAGGCTTGGTGGAGTCAGCCGTACGGAAGATGTGCCGCCAGGCATCCTCCATCTGCTGAAACGTGTCGAAGCGGCGGTCCACGTCCCGGTGCAGCGCGCGCTGGAAGAACGCGGTCAGTCCGTCACGCAGCCCGGGCTCGAACAGCTCGGCGGCGACGTACAGTTCGGCCTCGTCGCTCATGCGCGGGTCGGTCTGGCCGTCACCCCACACCGGGCGCTCGCCGGAGGCCATCTCGTGAAGGGTGACCGCGGCGGCGTACCGCTCGGCATGGTCGTCGTACAGAGAACGTCGCGCGCTGCCGAGGAAGGGATCGAGGTAGCCGCGAGTGCCCGCGCTGATGTCGCGCTCGGAGGCGTCGGCGAGGGAGAAGTCGAACAGCATCAGCTGCCACGAGCCGTCGCTGCGCTTGTGCAGTCCGAGGTTGTCCGGCTTGATGTCGCGATGCCGCGTGCCCTTGGCGGCGAGCTGGTCGAGGGCGATGAAGAGGTCGTTTCCGTAGCGCTCCAACTGGTCGTAGGTCAGGCGCCCTTCGCCGCGCAGGCGTGCGCCGAGGGAGGATTCGCCCGCGTACTCCAGTTCCAGGACCGCGTGGCCCGCGATCTCCCGAGGCTCGTCGAGGAGACGGATGATGCGTCCGCCGCCCACTGTCTTGAGTGCCTGGGCCTCCGCGTACAGCCGGGCGTCCTTGTCGCGGTCTAGAGCAACCTTGAACACCCGCTCCTCGACGACCTGCTCGCCCGCGGGGCCTTCGAGGTCCTCAATGACCCGCTCCACCAGCAGAGCGCGTGCCGTCGCTCCCGTGCCCAGGACGCGCTTGACGCTCCAGACTCCGTCGAGAGACTGCCCGGGAAGCGCGGTGAGAGGGTCCGTCTCCGTGGCCTCGGACTGCTCCGGGACGGCGGTTTCCTGTTCGGCCTCGTCGAGCAGGTCCAGGAAGCGTTCGGCCGACGGGAGCCTGTCGTTCACCTCGGCCCGGGTGGCATGGAAGACGAGGTCGTTCAGCTTGTCGGAGAGCCCGTCGGCAACGGCGTACGGGTGCAGGCCACCCTCTGTCGACAACCGCTCGATCAGGGCGCTGCGCTGAGCGGCCGGGCGCTCCCCGGTGAGCAACAGATAGGAGAGGGCGCCGAGGCCGAACATGTCCAGGTCGACCGGATCGGCGAACTCCTGATCCGTCTCGGGCGCGAGGAAGACCTGGGCGGCATCCTCGATCAGGTTCGGGTCGAGCGGGGTGTCTCCGATGGACCGCATCGAACTGGTGTCGAAGTCGCGGGCCGCGGTCTGCCAGTCGGCGATGCGGACGACCGGCTCGCTGCCGTCCTCCTTCGCAGAGACGTACACCGAACGAGCTGCGAGGGCGCGGTGGTAGAGCGATCGGTTGTGTGCGTAGCGCAGCGCTTCGGCGAGTTGGCGGACCAGGTCGAGGCGGGTCTCCGGGGTGAGTCTGCCGCCGTACGCGTCGAGATAGGCGTCCAGACGCAGATCGCTGTGGCGGTGGCGGAACAGGATCGCCGGGCCGCCCTGGTGCTCACGGATCTGCACGGCCTGCGCGACACCGCGGTGGGTGATGCCCTGCAGGACCTGGTACTCACGGCGGGCGGCGCGGTCGGCGGCCTGCCGGGCCTCGTCCGTGGCCATCTGCTCGACGAGATAGATCCGGACCCTGCCCTCTTCCTGGACCAGCCCGTCGTCGCGCGCGGCGAGACGGTCCTCCCAGCCGAACCCGGCGTCCAGTGCGCGCGGCTCGAGTTTCCAGTCGTCCCCGAAGCGCAGGTGTGCGGTGGAGTGGCTGATGCCGATCTTCTGCATCAACTGCTCAAGCAGCTGCGCCGTGTTGGGCGTGATTCGCCAGCTCTCCCGCTCCGGCGGTTTCCCGAGCAGGTCGTCCCAGACCTTGTCGAGGCCGCTCGCCCCGTCGTTGCGGCCATAGACGTTGAGGCGCTGGAACTCGTCGAGGCCGCTGATCAGCCCCGCCCCATGAAGGAACACGGCCGGTTTGATGAAGGGAATCCGGCGCGGATCGATGTGGTTGGCCCGCGCCGCGCGCTCCAACTGGCCTTTGAGCTCCTTGCACTTCAGGTCGGTGAGGTGCAGCGGGTTCTTCAGGGTCCGGACCCGGTCGGCGTGAAACTGCCAAGTATCACCGTGGTTGACCACCCGACCGGGATGTCCCTTGAGTTCAAGGAGGTAGACCCCGCCGGGAACGGCGATGAACAGGTCGCACTCGTTCGTACGACCGGAGGCAGCGGTGAACGAGAAGGTCGCCCAGGCGCGGTACGGCTCGTTGGCGGGCATGAGCTGCCGAATGTGATCGAGCCCGTCCTGCTCCCACGTGTGCGTGGAGCGGCGAGGCTGGAACCAGCGCTGTTGCTTGCGCGGCGGAGGACCCGGCTTCGGGGCGGAAGGCGTTCCTGCTGCCGTCACTGTCCGACCTCCACCGGTGTGCGCCCCCTTCTGTGGGCGTGGTGTGCCCGCTAGACCCTACATCGCCGGGTGGCCACGCCACTCGGGAGATTCCCGCTGCTCAGCACATCCGTCGCGGGGCTGAGCCCCGGAGGCCACGCACCTCACCGCACCATCCCGCCGAAATACGTGGCCACAGCTGTCACTGTCCGTGCTAGCCTTTCGAACACTCAATCGGCCCGCCTGACGCTCCGCCCCCTAGATCCACAGGAGCTCACCACACCGAATTCGGGAGCTTTCGCATGTCCGCATTCTGCGATTCCACGCTTCGCACGGCGTCCTTTGCACATCCCTCTCCCGTACAGCTCCCCTCCCGGGAAGATCGCGTCCTCCGCAGCGGCGACTTCGCCCACGGCATCTTGGCCTGATCCGGCCACGACAGGTCAGACGACAACGACGCCCACCGTGCCCTCGTTCTGGCGCAACGTTCCTGCGTCCGGAATCCGGCACCTCTTCCCCGAAGGTGTTTTCGTGCAGACCCAGGAGACGGCGATCGTCGCCGTCATCGCCGCGGCCGTCACCGTGACCGTGTGCTTCGCGCTTTCTTGCCTCACCTTTTCCAACACCGTCAAGGCCGCGTTGAAGGACAGCAATTCAGCTCACCGCGCCAAGATCCTCACCCAAGTCGCCACAGTGCTGCGGCAGTTGCCGCTGTTCCGCTGGCGCCGCAAGTGATCGCGAAGCGAAGAAGGAGCAGGGTTTCTGCGAGTCGCGGGTACGTCCCGCTCCGCCCCCGCTCAACCGAAGGAGACCGATGTACGCCGATATAGGCTTCAGCCGATCATCTATGCGGCCCGCCGGGCTTCCCGCCGTGGACACGCCCCCACCCGCACGCCTCATATCGTGCTGCCCGGGAGCCCGCCTTGCTTCGTGAATCCGTATCCGCCGCCCGCGAGCAGGTTCACAGCGAGCAGCTGTTTCTGCGGCTGATGGAGCATTTCGTCCGTGACCACGGCCACCGGCCGAGCGATGCCGAAGCCAGGTCCTGGCGGATGAGCATCCCCGCTCTGCTCAACGTCCTGCTGGAAGCGGGACTTGACGACGTGCACGTGCTTTTCGAGTACCAGCTGCCGCTGACCAGCAAGCGCGCCGACGCCGTACTGGCCGGGGTGCATCCCACCACTGGCGAGCCTTCCTACGTGGTGGTCGAGCTGAAGCAGTGGGCCAACGCCGAGCCGGATGATGACGATGCCCTGCTCTGCCGGCTTGACTCCTATCCTCGCCCAGTCCTCAACCCGATCGAACAGGTGCGGGGCTACTGCGACTACCTGGTTTCCTTCAACGGAGCCCTGGCCCAGCACCCGGGCAGGATTTCCGGGGCCGCGTACCTCCACAATGCGACCGAGTTCGGTATCAGCGGCCTGTACAGCGTCGAGCAGAGCGAGCGCGGACGGCTATTCAGCGAGGAACGCCGCGGAGAGTTCATCACCTTCCTCAAGTCACGCCTGGGGCCGGCGTCCGGGGCTGTCTCAGGCGATGAGCTCCTCGCCGGAAAGGTCGGCCCTTCCAAGCAGCTGATCGCCGTCGCCGCCAGGGAGGTGCGCAACCGCGAGGAGTTCGTCCTGCTCGACGAACAGCGAGTCGCGTACGAGGTGGTCATGCGTGCGGTGAACCGGGCCGCACGCGCCGACCACAAGGAAGTCGTCGTCATCACTGGCGGCCCGGGCACGGGTAAGAGTGTCATCGCGCTGTCGCTGCTCGGCGAGTTGTATCGCCAGGGCCGGACGGCTCTCCACGCGACAGGTTCCGCATCGTTCACGAAGACCATGCGCAAGGTGGCCGGCGCCCGCAAGCGCGAAGTCCAGGAGCTGTTCAAGTACTTCAACAGCTTCATGACCGCAGAGCGAAACGGCCTGGACGCCCTGATCTGCGACGAGGCACACCGCATCCGCAAGACCTCGGCGAACAGGTACACGCGCGCGGAGCACCGCACGGGCAAGCCCCAGATAGAGGAGCTGATCGATGCGGCCCGGGTACCGGTCTTTCTTCTCGATGAGCACCAAGTGGTGCGTCCTGGAGAGATGGGGACGGTCAAGGAGATCAGAGATGTCGCGGCGGCCAAGAACCTGAGCTTCCAGGAGATCTCCTTGGACAGCCAGTTCCGTTGCGGCGGCAGCGACGCCTACTTGCGTTGGGTTGTACGCCTGTTGGGTCTGGAACCCGGTGGCCCGGTGAGCTGGAATCCGGACGACCGGATGAAGCTCCTGGTCGCGGACAGCCCTCAGGAGATGGAGGACTTCCTGCAGAAGCGGCGGGCGGAAGGCTACGGCGCTCGCATCTCGGCGGGCTACTGCTGGAGGTGGACCACGAAGTATCCACCCGGCCAAGATCTGCCGACAGACGTAGTGGTAGGCGACTGGGCCCGTCCCTGGAACGTGTTCGGCGAGCGCGGGGTGGCCGGGGCACCTCCGGCAGCGCTCTGGGCAACGGACCCGGCCGGGTTCGGTCAGGTCGGGTGCGTCTACACCGCACAGGGCTTCGAGTACGACTGGAGCGGGGTCATCATCGGTCCCGACCTGGTTTGGCGCGGCGACCGCTGGATCGTCGACCGCGCCGCGTCCAAGGACCCTGTCTTCACGAAGGCGACCCCGGACGCGCTGGTGGACGAGCTGATCCGCAATACGTACAAAGTGCTGCTGACACGGGGCATGGTCGGCACAGTGATCTACTCGACCGACGCCGAGACTCGGGCCAAGTTGCGGGAGTTGGTAGAGGCCGACGAGCCTGCCGTGCTCTCCGCGTAGCGGGCGGGGCCCGTAGTCGACGCGAGACGGAGGCATTCGGCTGAGCCGGAGTGTGCGCCACGCCCCGGATCAGCCAGGCCTGTCGGTCGCACCCAGCCGAGGCCGAGCGTCAGGCATCCCTAATCCGTATACGCGGACAAGCCCCTCAACTAGCGACTTCGCGCCCAGAACGCCTTCCAAACGAGATCGTGTTCCTTCCGCAGTTCATCGACGACCACCGGCATACCGAACCAATCGGAAGCCTGCGCCACTTCACCTCAAATTAATTCACCAGAGTGCAGTGACAGTTGTGCGTTATGGTGACTGCGCGCTGCATACCCCTCCCCGGAGGGAGTACGAGTCGCGGGTCGCGGGATGTGTGGACGACAGTGGACTCACCACTCAGTGAGTACGGATGCCCGGTGGGCTCCCCACCAAGTCCGGTATCCCGACTCCTGTAAGGAGATGCTCCGCATGACCCCCGTTGAGTACAAGCCCCCGCGCCGCACCTGGTTCCGTGAAGTCCTGATCGGCGTCGCTGCCGGAGTGGCCTCCGAGCTAGTGCTGAGGGCTTTGGTGGCGACGGCGCATTTGCTCGTCTGACACGAGCAGGAAGCGGCGGGTCCCGGGGAGGCCCGCCGCTGTTCACTGCAGGGTCACCATCTTCTCGGTATCGCCGTATCGCTGCGGTTGTCGGCGCCCTCTACCCCATATCTGGGTGGACAGATCTCGCTGCGTTAGTCTTCCTCTGTTGTTGCGGCCCGACGGGCTTCCGGTTTCGGACATGCCCCCACCCGCACGAGTCACTTCGTGCCCCGGGGGACCCTTCGTGCTTCTTGGCAGCTCTGCATCCGAGCTCAGTCACCTGCTCGCACCACAGCCCGGTTCTCCAGACCTTGCGCTGACCGAGTTGCTCATAGCCAGACACCGCGAGGCCAAGGGAAACGATCCCAGCCCCGGAGACGTCGCGGCCTGGAACAACAGCATCCCCATCGTCGTCGACTCCCTTCTGCGGTGCAGTCGCGGCGAGGTGCATGTACTCATCGAGTTCGATATGCCGCACACCAATAGCGCGGTGGACCTCATCCTGTGCGGTCAACAACCGGGCACCAACACCCCCTCCTACATCGCTCTGGAACTCAAACAGGTACGCCACGCCACCGTGCACCCGGAGTGCCCCGTAGTCGTTGACCTCGGCTACAACACATACAAGCCTCATCCGGTACGACAGATACAGCGCTACTGCGAGTACTTGACGCGTTATCTCCCTCCCCTCAGAGAGAGCGACGGCTGTCTCACCGGAGCGGCCTTCCTGCACAACGCACGGGACGAACACGTCTCCGCGCTCTTCGATCTGGCGGAAACAGAGCACGGAGTCCTCTACACCCTCGACGACCTCGAGCTGTTCCGCCGAATGCTTACCTCCCGTTTCACAAAGGGTCCTGGTGACGCGGCCGCTCAGGCTCTGGTCGACGCGAAACAGGATCCGCTCCGAAAGGTCACCGACATCGCTCGTCAGCGATCCGTCACGGGTGGCGGACTGACTCTGCTCGACGAACAGCAGGTGGCCTTCGATCTCATCCTCCGGCACGTGGAGCGCGCAGCCCTCGGCGAAAATTCGGGCCGCAAGCGCGTCTTCATCTTTCGGGGTGGCCCAGGAAGCGGCAAGAGCGCGGTAGCGCTGGCGCTGCAGCGCGAGTTCGCCTTGCGCTGCCACCTCGCCGTACTGGCCAGCGGCTCGCACGCGTACACCGAAACTCTGCGCGAGATCCTGCTGAGCACGGCTCGCCACGGCGAGATAAGCCGAAAGCGGCAGGCCGGATTGAAGATGTACCGGTACTTCAACAGCTTCCAGGAGGCCGAACCTGACAGCGAGGAGATCCTCATCTGCGACGAGGCTCACCGCATGCGGCGGTCCTCCACCGACAGGTGGACGAGGCCGGAGGAACGCGAGGAGGATCGACCCCAGGTGGATGAACTGCTCAACGCAGCCAAAGTCCCCATCTTCCTCCTCGACGACCACCAGTCCATCCGCCCCGATGAGGTCGGAAATACCGCGTACCTACGAGATTTCGCCGAGCGTCAGGGATGCGAGGTCACGGTTACAGAGCTCCATGGGACGTTCCGCGCGGGAGGCAGCAAGCGCTATCAGCGGTGGGTGCATGAACTCCTGGGCCTCACCGACTTGGACGCCTCGGCCTGGAAGCCGGACGGCCGAATGCAGCTGCTGGTGGCCGACTCCCCGAAGGATCTAGAGGAGTTCGTGCGAGAGCGGCACCTAGAAAGCGCAACAGCACGCATCACCGCTGGGTTCTGCTGGCCATGGAGCAACCCACTCGACAACGAGCTGGTACTCGACGTCCAGATCGGCGACTGGCACAAGCCTTGGAACGTCAAGCCACAACACCAGGTGCCCGACGCCCCGGCGGCCAGCCTGTGGGCGACAGACCGTCGCGGTATCGATCAAATCGGCTGTGTCTACACGGCCCAGACATTCGAATACGACTGGAACGGTGTCATCATCGGGCCTGATCTCGTCTGGCGCGAAGGCCGCTTCGTCGTGGACCGGTCAGCTTCGAAGGATCCCGCGTTCCGGGGCGCGCCTGACGAAGTCGTCGAGCGGTGCATTCGCAACGCTTACCATGTCCTGCTGACCCGCGGCGTAGCCGGAACGGTGGTGCACTCACCGGACGCCGAAACGCAGAACGCGCTGCGCCGCCTTATCACCGGCACTATCAGCCGACAACAGGTTGCCGGCTCCGCGAGAAGACCCCTTACAGCCGAAGGCACAGCCGTCCCTTCCTCCTATCGGAGAAGCCGCCGCTAAGGGCTTGCAGGGAATCAAGGTGTTGCTTCCCGTTCGGGTAATCGTTGATGTGGTATGCGCATCCCGGACGAGACACGTGACCAACTCGCCGTGAAGCTTGCGGTGTTGTGCCCGCATCTGGACGAGCGGCAACGGCGGCTGTTGATGGCCGCGGAGGCGCGTGCTCTGGGGCATGGTGGTGTTCGGGCCGTTGCGCGGGCGCGCGGTCAGCGAGACCACGGTCCGCAGAGGTGTGTTCGAGCTGGAGGCCGGCGAGGAGCCTCTGGGGCGGGTACGGCGTCCGGGCGGAGGCCGCAAACGGGTCGCGGACCTGGATCCGGGGCTGCGGTCGGCACTGTTGGCGCTGGTCGAGCCTGACGTACGGGGTGATCCGATGTCGCCGCTGCGATGGACGGTGAAGTCGACCCGCACGCTCGCGCGGGAGCCGACCCCGGCCGGACACCAGGTCAGTGCCGACACGGTCGCCGGCATGCTGCGCAAGGAGGGCTTCGGTCTGCAGGCCAACGCCAAGACCATCGAGGGCAGCCAGCATCCGGACCGGGATGCCCAGTTCCGCTATCTCAACGAGCAAGCCCGCGAGCACCGGGACACCGGTCAGCCGGTGATCAGCGTGGACACAAAGAAGAAGGAGCTCGTCGGCGCGTTCAAGAACAGCGGACGGCAGTGGCGGCCCGCGGCCGATCCGGTACGGGTGAACGTCCATGACTTCGCCGACCGCAGCTGGGCAAAGCCGTCCCCTACGGGATCTACGATCTCGCGGCGGACACCGGCTGGGTCAACGTCGGCACCGACCACGACACCGCCGCGTTCGCGGTGGAATCGATCCGCCGCTGGTGGCACGACCAGGGCCGGGGCACCTACCCAGGCGCAACACGACTACTGATCACCGCTGACGCGGGCGGCTCCAACGGCTACCGCACCCGGGCCTGGAAACTCCAACTGGCCACACTCGCCGCCGAAACGGGGCTGACCATCACCGTGTGTCACCTACCGCCGGGAACTTCGAAGTGGAACAAGATCGAGCACCGGCTCTTCTCCCACATCACCATGAACTGGCGCGGCCGCCCGCTGACCAGCCACGAAGTCATCGTCCAGTCCATCGCCGCGACCACGACCCGCACCGGACTGCGCGTGAGGGCAGAGCTCGACACCAACACCTACCCGACCGGAGTCCACGTCGGCGACGCGGACATGGCCGCCCTGCCGCTGACCCGGCACGCCTTCCACGGCGACTGGAACTACGCCTTGCACCCGCAACCATGCCCGGCCATCCCGGCGGCCAGGGCCCCGCAGGCGCGGACCCCGGAATGGGACCAGGCTCTGCTGTCTGACCCCACACTGACCGGCATGTCCCCACAGCAACTGGCCGACCTCGCACAGACTTTGGCCCCGGACGGCGATACCCAGCGCGGCCGCCCGCCCCGGCTCGCCTTCCCCGACCAGGTCCTGGCCACCGTGTTTCACCTACGGGTCGCCCTGGCCGCGGAACCCCTGGCCGTGCTGTTCGACAGCAGTCGGACCGCCATGCACCGCACACTGTTGAAGATCAGGAGGCTACTCAAGGCGCAGAGCATCGTCATCGCGCCGGCAGCCACCCCGCCCTCCGCCCTGCCCTACCACGAGCTCGGCGGCGACTACTTCACCCAACGGGATCCCGAGCGGGCGGCACGCCGGGCCGTTTCCCGGTTGACCGAACTCGGCTACCGCGTCACCCTCGACCCGATGGAGGCCGCCGGGTGAACAGGGGGGAAGGGGCCCGGCGGACAGACCCGACCGGGCCGACACCCCTGCCCGAAAGAGCCCCCACCTGCTGTTATTTACGCGTCAGAGTCAAGTTAGGCTTGATCACAGTTGTCGTCGTGGCCCGCCGGGCCTCCGCTGCGCTGCAACCAGCGCCAGCATGAAAATCACACACGGCGGCCAGGAGCTTCTCGTCGCCCACGGGCTCCCTTCCGGGCAGCCGCCGTAGCCCGTTGGCATCGATGTGCACGTCAGCATTCCCACAGGTTTCGGTGCCGGTGACGGGTCGGCGGGTGGTCCAGGGTTTCCGCTGTGTCGAGCAGGGCTTCCGGGGGTGCGGCGCGGAGGAGTTTGCGGACCGTGGTGCGGAAGCTGCGCAGGTCGGCGCGGGCTCTGGACTCGTACGGGGTGTGGAACTGCGCGTTCAGGGCGCGCGGGTAGGTGTACGCGGCGAACGTGCGGACGAGGTGGATGGGGATGGGTCGACGGCCCTCACAGCGAGCGTTGGTCAACTCCTCGCGGGCATAGCGGAGTTCGGTGAGCGTGTGGTCGGTGCAGGGGCCCCGCAGGCCGGATGACCAGTGCGCGGGGACCGTGCGGTGTCGGGTGGGGACGTGGTGGACGGTGCGTGACATGGCGCGCCTCCGCTGGGGCGCCGGATGTCCGGCGTGCTCCGGCTAGAAGTCCGCTGCGGTGACACGTCCTTGGCGCCTGGTGCGCGGAGGCATGAGCAGCGACAGCCGCATGGGCATGAGGTGAGGATCGGGGAACGAGGCGAGGGAGTCGAGTCAATATTCGTCGGCCGCGGGACGGAGCTGTCGTTCGTCCTCGTTCGACCTCGGGCGGTTGTCAGTGGGGCGCGCTCTAATGGGAGGTGTAGTCACAGAGCGTCACGACTGCGTGCGCTACGGGGGAGGTAGTGATCGTGGGTTACCAGGAATACGGGCAGAGGTATGTGTCGATGGCCGGGCTGCGGGCGCGGGGGTGGACCGGCGGGATAGTGCATCGGCTATTGGGGGCGCCGGACCGGCTCGGTTGCCATCCGCGTTCCCGGACGGCGCCGTACACGCGGTTCTATCGCGTCGAGCGGGTCGAGGAGGCCGAGCGCAGCTGGGGCTTTCGGGCGGTCACAGAGACGGAGGCTGCCTCAGAGCGGTCGAAGCAGGTGCCCGGCGCGGTGGAGCGCCGACGGATGGAGGTGCTGGAGCGGATCCGGGTCGAGCCGACCGGCGTGCCGCGCCTCGACCCGGGCAAGCTGGCTCTCCGGGCCGTTGGGCATCGGGCTCGGAGGGAGGCGGAGTGGGGGCGCCTCAAAGGAGCGGAAGGCGAGGACTCCGGTCGGTCCCGGGCGGCCGCGCAGAGGCGAGACTCGTCCGGCGCTGGTGACCTTGTGCCGTACGGCCGCCCCTCGTCCGGCACCGGTGACCGCACATCCCTCGCCCCCTGGAAGGTCGACTACCTGCGGCATCGGCTGATCCACTACGAGCAGCTCCTGGACGGACTGCCGGGACGCGGGCGCACCTCCGGGCGGGCCGAGGCCGTCGCGCTGCTGCGGCGGCGGATCTACGCGGCCATCGGCGAGGCGCACCCGAACCTGGCTCAGGAGTGTGCGAGGCAAGTGCGCGATCAAGGGCTTGGTCCGTGGTCGTGGTGACAGTCATGGCTAAGGGGTCCCGGTGTGAAATGCGGATGCAGGATCCCTCAACCCACCCGCATCATCGGCAGGTTGCCCGCCGAAGGCGACAACAGCATCGAAGGCCTTGCCCAGAGCCGAAATCGAAGATCCCGGGAGCCTCCCATGGTCCAACGCATCACCGTCCCCAGCCTCTTCGCTCCGCCCGTCTACTCCCACGCGTCCATAGTCGAAGCCGGGACCAAGCTGGCCTTCCTCGCCGGGTCGGTGCCGCTCGACGCCGACGGGAAGATAGTCGGCCAAGGTGATCCCGTACGGCAGGCCGAGCAGGTCCTGGCCAACCTGGACGAGCAACTGCGGGCGGTCGGCAGCGACATGGCGCACGTCGTCTCGACGGACGTGTACGTCGTCGGCAGTGAGCCGGCGGTGCTCTCCGCGGTCTGGGACGTCGTCGAGGCGTCCGGGCTCAGCATCGGCCCGCACTCGTCGACGCTGATCGGGGTGGCCTGCCTCGGATACACCGGCCAGCTCGTGGAAATCACGGCAACCGCCGTCGTGCCCGAACACAGCCACGGGCACATGTCTAGGGTCTGAGCGCGACACAGAGCCCGGGCACGCCTCCCCATGCCAAGCGCGCCCCACAGCCCGGGCACGCCTCCCCACCCAAACACAAGCCAGAGCCCGCACACACCTCCACAATCCGACCACAAGCCAGAGCCCAGCCACCCATCAGAACCCCACCGCTCCCAGACCTCGGCCGGATCACCCCGACCAAGGCAGGCCCCCGGTCCCACGGGACCCCCACGTCCGCCGCTTGGGCAGTGGTCGCGCATAGCTGCCTACCCGACTCGTCCCCAGCCCCAGCGACACCAGGGACTCCGCGAGCTTGACCGCCGCGGCCACCCCGTCGACGACGGGCAGCCCCAGCTTCTCCCCGACCACGCGCTGCAGGCCGGTCATCCCCGCGCAGCCCAGGACCAGGACCTCGGCACCCGCCTCCACCGCGCGCTCCGCCGCGGCGACGAACGCCTCCTGCGTGCGCCGGGCGTCGCCGAGGTCGAGGACGCCCAGGCCGGTGCCGACGACGGCGGCGCAGTTCTGGGCGACACCGGCCGCGTGGAGGCTGTCCTCGATCTGGCCGCGCGAGCGTTCCAGGGTGGTGACGACGCCGTACCGCCGCCCGAGCAGGCAGGCGAGGTGGGCGGCGGCCTCGGTGATGTCGACGACGGGCACGTCGACGAGTTCGCGGGCGCCTTCGCGTCCGTGTTCGCCGAAGCCCGCCATGACCACGGCGTCGTACGGCCCCTCGTACGTCCGCAGGGTGTCGAGTACGGCCGCCGCCGAGAGGTAGCTGTCGAGCCAGCCCTCCGCCGACTCGGGTCCCCACGCGGGGGTCAGTCCGGTCACGGTGGTGCCCGGGCCTGCGGCGGCCCGGGCACCTCGTACGATCTCCTCGGTCATCTCTTGCGTGGTGTTGCAGTTGGTGACGACGATGTGCACGCCGCTCAGGCCTCCACGGGCTCGGGAACGGTGTCCTCGGTAGCGGTGCGCTCGCTCCGGCACAGGGCGATGTACAGGCCCGCGGCCAGTGCGGTTCCGATGAA
Source organism: Streptomyces sp. NPDC048275 (assembly GCF_040652275.1). NCBI lineage: Bacteria > Bacillati > Actinomycetota > Actinomycetes > Kitasatosporales > Streptomycetaceae > Streptomyces > Streptomyces sp. NPDC048275. Next base: position 2,394 of record NZ_JBEZLR010000014.1, on the reverse strand, counting down.
CCACGAGTACGGGGCCACGTCGCTGAAGGTCTTCACCAGCGCGAGCACCGCGGCCACGGCGGCCGAGGGCAGGAACGCCCAGAGGGCCTTCGGGTTGACGCCCTTGCGGTAGTAGTACGGCGATCCGGGCCGGGCGTCGAAGAGCTGCTCGACGTCGACGCGGCCGCGCTTGACCCAGTAGTAGTCGATCATGATCACGCCGAACAGGGGGCCCAGGAAGGCGCCGAGGCCGCCGAGGAAGTAGTTGACGACCGTGGGGTTGGAGAAGAGGTTCCACGGGGTCACCAGCAGCGCGGCCACCGTGCTGATCATGCCGCCGATCTTGAACGTGATCTTCTGCGGCCAGACGTTGGCGAGATCGTACGCCGGGGAGACGAAGTTGGCGACGATGTTGACGCCCATGGTGGCGATGGCGAAGGTCAGGGCGCCGAGGACCAGGACCCAGGTGTTGCCGACCTTGGCGACCAGCAGCGCCGGGTCGGTGATGGCCTCGCCGAACACCTCGATCGAACCGGCGGTGACGATGACCGACACGATCACGAAGGCCGTGGAGTTGATCGGCAGGCCCCAGAAGTTGCCCCGCTTGACGGTCTTGTAGCTGGGGGCGAAGCGTGAGAAGTCGCAGAAGTTGAGCATCAGGGTGCCGTACGTGGCGAGGATGAGCCCGATCGCTCCGAACCACTGCCGCCACTGCTCGCCCACCGAGACCGGGTGCGGGGTCGAGGTGAGCGAGATGGTCCAGCCGGCCTTGGCGAGGACCCAGACGGCGAGCGCGATCATGACCAGCCAGATGGCGGGACCGCAGAAGTCCTGGAACTTGCGGACCGACTCCATGCCCTGACTGATGATCATCGCCTGGATCAGCCACAGCGCGACGAAGGACGTCCAGCCGAGCGCGTCCAGGCCGAGGAAGGAGTGGTGCGTCCACGACTCCAGGCCCGGCCAGGCCGCGAGCAGCATGACGTTGACGGCGACGGAGGCCAGGTAGGTCTGGATTCCGTACCACATGATGGCGATGACGGCCCTGATCAGCGCGGGGATGTTGGCGCCCCAGACGCCGAAGCTGATGCGGCTGACCACGGGGAAGGGCACGCCGGTGCGCTGGCCGATGCGGCCCATCAGGTTCATCCCGATGTAGATGATCACGAAGCCGACGAGCAGGGACGTGAAGATCTGCCAGACGTTCATGCCGAGGACGAGCAGGCCCGCCGCGAACGTGTAGTTGCCGAGGTTGTGGACGTCGGACATCCACATGGCGAAGAGGTCGAAGACCTTCCAGTTGCGCTTGCCCGCGGGCGCGAGGTCTTCATTGGTGAGCCGGGGATCGGGGACGAACGCTGGGGTGCCGGTGGCTTCGGCACTGTCGGCGAGGGACACGGGGGCCTCCATGGGCGAGGGGACAGGAGGAGGGAACGGAAGGAGGGAACGGAGGGAGGGGACGGAGGGCGGAGACGGAGGGCGGAGACGGAGGGCGGGGACGGAGGGCGGGGACGGAGGGCGGCGGCGCTTCGTGCGGACGGGACAGCCTGGGGAGGTTTGTTTGGTATACCAAAGAGCCGTCATGGTCCCGCCGTCGACCGTCCCCGCCGATGTCCAAGCCGTTACGGCCCCGTAAAACACCCGCCAAGTCGGCGAGGATGGGCCCATGACGAAGATCGAACCCCTGGGCGCGGTGCGCGAGCGCGTCCTGGCCGAGCTGCGGCAGGAGATCATCGCGGGGCGGCTGCGCCCCGGCGACCGCCTGGTCGAGCGCGAGCTGGCCGAGCGCTTCGGGGTCTCCCGGGTCCCCGTGCGCGAGGCGATCCGCGCACTCGTCGCCGAGGGCTTCGTGCACTTCGAGACGCCGCGCCGCACCGTCGTACGCCGTCTCACCCCGACGGATGTCGCCGAACTCTTCGAACTGCGCGAGGCGTTGGAGGTCTACGCGGCCGGGCTCGCCGCGTCACGCGCCACACCGGAGGATCTCGCGGAGGTCGAGGAGCTCCTCGACCGCGCGGCCGCCGCCACCCGGGCCGAGGACGCCGAGCTGATCACCGACATCAACAGCCGCCTCCACGACCGCATCCTGGCGATGGCGGGCAACAGCCTGCTGATCTCCGTCATGGAACCGGTCGCCGGCCGTCTGCGCTGGCTCACCCGGCAGAACGAGGAGTGGCCCCAACTCCTCATCGAACACCGCGAGTTGTACGAGGCCATCGCCTCCGGCGACCCGGCGCGCGCCCGCGCCCACGCGCTCACCCACGTACAGACCAACTACCGCTCGACGGTACGGCAGCTGTTCGGCGAGCCCGAAGCTCCCTAGCCTCGCCGTTTCGGTTGGGGTGATGAGGCGTCGCCGAGGGGTATCTGCCGGGTGGCCGAGGTGATTTCGGTGCTCGGGCATGGCGGAGTCCC